>CAZRBD010000175.1:0-7331 GCA_964598265.1 uncultured archaeon | reverse complement strand
TTTCTGGTGCTGCAGAGAAAATAGAGGGTTCCGTTGGCGAGAAAGCCTTTAGGGTCGAAAAACAACGTGAAGAAGATGAACAACGTGCCGAGCTACATCCGAATCTCCAAGAAGCTGGCAATAAAATCTTTAGTATTATTGAAAAGCAAGCAAATAAGATAGAGCAGCAAAGAGATATTACTGATAAACGTATAGATATTAAAACAGACGCTAAAGTAATTGTTGAAAAATTCGAATCTGAAGTGGATAAAATTAAAAAAAAACCAGATCACGAGTCATAATTCTTTAGATATGTATGTTAAATTTAAATAAAGAATTTAAATTCATATTTTTTAATCTTTTTTTATAATTTAGAACATCGGGATCCACAGCACCATCGAAATTATTAATAAAATTTTTAAATCTGATATAAAAGTCATTAACAATTTCACGCAATATCCCTCGTTCGACCTGTAGATTAGTCTTTTTCGTAATTACAATTACCAGTAATCTACCTTCCCTTTCATATAATATTCTAGTATCACTAAAGTTAATTTCCCGAAGTTCCTCATTATAACCCTCTTTTAGTTCGTTTATAAATAAATTAATTGCGTTTAAGAAACTACAAATGAGATCATCTTTTAAAAAACTAATATTATTAGAATATCTATTACTGATAAGTAAAGACCCCGTTTCATTATCTAAAAAATATATCGCATGAAATCTACATTCATTAGAATTTATCCTATCAAAACTAAAACCAAATTTTTTATCTACATTATCGATACAATCAAGAAAATTCATTATTAAATTTCAAAATTAAGATATTATTTGACCATTTTAATTTTATAAAATTATTACTTGAGGAAAAATGACTTTAAATTTAAAATATAAATAATATTCTAGTAACACTTGATTTTTTTCAAATTAGCTTACTGAAACTAAAATTAAAAAGAGGATAAAGGGATAATATTAGTCCTATAAGTAAACTATTTAAGACATACAAAAAGTTTAAAAATATAAAATAAAAAAAATTTATATGTTTTCACTAAAATATTACTGTTAATGACTCATTTTTTTGATTATTATGGAAACTGATAATTCTGTTAAAAAAAATAAAATATCCATTGGACTTACGTTAACCAACAATGAATTAAATAATAATCCTTTATTTCCTTCAGAAATTAAGGAAGAAATATTAAATTCACCCTTTTATTTGCTGATTTTTATATCACGAGAAGATGTTGTTAAAATAAGTTGTTTCCCGACAAAAAATCGTAATATTAAAAAAATTCTCGTGAAACTAAAAGAATTTTCCCCAGAACTAGTAAAAGGCATCTCCAATGTGTTAAATGAACTTAACCTGAGTAAAGATATCTTACATACTACTGGATTATGTTATGAAATGGAAAAGTGTTTTTATGAGACATACATAATTGGGGAATCAATAGAATCTAATGAACACTCTGCTGAAGTTATTAAAGAAAAATTTATGACCGTCGCAAACGTTATTAGTGTGGATATTGAAGATATCCCTACTCTAACGTAAAATAATGTAATACTATTATATACTACCTACTTTATAGTTATATTACAACTCTAAATTAATAAAACAAGAAATTATACTAAAGTGATAGAATGGGCGAAAAAAAAGGACCGCCACCACCTGTATTTCCTCCTTCAGTCAAAATGAAGGAAAATTTCTGTCTTTTTCATAAAGGGGAAATAGAAGGTGAGGAGTACACATGTCCCTCTTGTAAAACTACCTACTGTTTAGAATGTGCTAAAAAAATGAAGTTAGAGGGTAATTCTTGTGTAAAGTGTAAACAAATAATAATTTTATAAGACTTTCTTCCTTAATATCTACTTCCTTCGATATTTAAGGGTTAAACTTGTCTGATTGAGGAAAGAGACCTCCATGCCTTCCAAAAAATCAGCCATAATATTATGAAGATGAATATGGCTGTAGCAAAAGTGTATCCCCCTACAAAAAGATCTACAATTATTAAGAATGGAATCCCCGCAATTGAAAATCCAAGTAAATATCCATAACCCCAAAGTCGATTCTTCAATGCAATAATTATAGTTGGGATTATAGTTGTAAATATAATTGTTAAATATGACCAAATTTCCATATAATCAAAAATTATTAACATATTCCACCATGAGACTATAAAACCTACAATTATCCAAACTACAGTTCCAACATTAAACTTAAATTCAGGTTCAGGTTTTCCCACTGTCTGTACTTTATTGCTCTTATGAGACATGTTTGATATTAGTTTTTTTTATTTTAATAAATAAAGAATCCTTTTTTATTCTAATATTTCTTTTCTATAATTCATAATTGCTATGATATATAACCTTAAAATATTTAACAAATTAATTTATAAACTTCTAATGATATATAAATCTTAAGATAGAATGCTGGATGTAATATTCACTTAATAAAACATAAAATAACAGAGGATATCATCCCATATAATAAATACAAAAAATTTAAAAACATGACTCCTGCCTACACCCTGGATTTTTGTCTTTTGGTAGTGTAAATTTTTACACTCTGATTTCGCCCTCCTCACCCTATTTTGTTTCGACGCTTGTTTGCGTCTCGTAGGGCAGGAGTCACCTTTTTAACTTTCAGTCGTTTTAAGAGATTTAAAAATTTATATTGATCGGGTTTTCTTAATTTCAACTACATTCATATAAAAGTAGCATTTCTTCTGTTAAATAAATCAGCGGGAGGATTTACTAAGACTAATCACAAAAATCTTGTAAATATTCAAAAATAAAAATTATAATGAGATTAATTTTCTTTCAAAACATTTCAAAATTAGAGATTTAAAGAAAAAATACTTTTTCTCCTTTTTAAATTCTCTATTTTTTCCGAAATTTCCAATTTTAATAAGAATTTCAATCTTTTTTAATAATATTGATAATACTAATATGGATATTATTAAATTATTATAGGATGAATGAGTTAATTAGTCAAATAATTAATCAATAAAACACCTATTTTATTAAAAAATTAATAAGAGATATTGATACGTATGACTGAAGGAATTACTAAAACGGTCAATAAAGATTCTGTCGAAATTATTCGCACCACTACAAGCATTTGTCCAGAATGTGTAAAGCATATCACGGCAGAAATTTACGTGGATCCGGAAACAAATTGGGTAATGATGCGAAAAACTTGCAAGGATCATGGAGACTTCAAGGATAAATTGTCCTGTAACTCAGAAGATTACAAATGGCAACAATCATTTACAACCGATATTGGTTCGACTGTAAATACTAGTACTAAGCCTGAATATACGTCTTCTGGAATTAGGAAACAATCTAAAGGATGCCCTTACGATTGTGGTCTATGCACCAACCATAAGAGCGCTCCAAATATTTGTTTAATTGATGTTACAAATCGTTGCAATCTTACATGCCCTATCTGTTTTGCCAATGCCTCGGCAAAGGGTTATATAGTAGAACCAACGTTTGATGAAATTGTACGGATAATGAAACACTTCAGATCAATGAAGCCTATTCCTGCCGTTTTATTACAACTTTCTGGTGGAGAACCAACCATGAGAGATGATCTACCCGAGATTATTCGAAAAGGAAAGGAATTAGGATTTACTGAACTCATGGTTACCACTAATGGTGTTAGATTTGGGAAATCACCAGAACTAATAAAAAAATGTAAAGACGCAGGAATGAATGCAATTTACCTCCAATTTGATGCTACAGATGCCCCAGATGTATGGAAGAAAATAAGAGGCGTGAATTTATGGCCTCTAAAAAAGAAAGTCATTGAAAATTGTAGAAAAGTTGGCTTTATTGGCGTCGTACTAGTCCCCACTATTGCTAAAGGAGTAAATGATAATCAAATTGGAAATATTTTGGATTATGCTAGAGAAAATACTGATGTTATTTCAGGAATTATTTTTCAACCAGTTTCACTGACGGGACGAATCAGCTTTGAAGAATTAATGGATATAAGATATACTACTTCCGATTTAAAAGAGGCTATAAATAAACATACAAATGGCGCAATCGGACAATTTTATCCTATAGCTACGACAGCAAAAATGACTCAATTACTTGCATGGTTCGATGAAATGCCCACGTTTAGCATGACGAGCCATCAAGATTGTGGCTTCTGTACCATCATGATTGTGAATGACAACAATGAGTGGGAAGCCCTTGAAAAGTACTTTGATGTTGAAGGTCTAGTTAGATGGTCAAATAAAGTATGGGACATGGTTCAAGATCGAAAAGTCCCTAAACCCACAGGTTTACTGAAAGGTGTAAATCTAAAGGATTTTGGATCTATTTTTTCTAAGATTGGAGATTTTGTTGATGACATGACTGATCTTGGATATCGGCAAATCATTAAGGCTTATTATTTTGCGGGTGCGGCACGCTATATCAAATCCCCTGGTAAAATACTCACGAGTAAAACGTACCGATCGTTTGCTCGATTAGTAATGAATCCAAACTTTAACTCTGCGGCTAATTTCTTGCACACTAAAAATCTCCTGATAAGTAGCATGCATTTTCAAGATGCTTACAACTTCGATCTCGATAGAGTTTGTCGATGTCTAGTACACTATGGTGTAATTGACCCAGATGACCCCTCTAAAGTCAGAGAAATCCCCTTTTGTTCATATAATACTTTGCATCGTCCAATTATAGAGCGACAACTTGCCATAGCAGGAAAAACAGCAAAAAAGCCAGAAGTTATCCAAGCTGAAATTGAGGAGTTATTAAAAACAGTCCAAGAGTAATCTTTTTTTTTAATTTTCTAATTTTTTTCTGATTTTGAATCCTTTAAGTAATCACGTATATATAAATCGGAAATAACAGTTCCCTGTTTTTTCAATTTTTCAATTGATTTAGGAATCGAAATCAAGGGGATTTCATAAAGATGGAGCCTGCGAAGCGATTTGAGATTCCCAATAGACTCTGGAAGTGAACTTAGGTTATTATCACTTAGATCTAATTCTGACAATGCTCCCATATTTCCAATGGATTCTGGGAGAAATACAAGCCTATTGCTGCCTAAACTTAATAATTTAAGAGAATTTAGACTCCCAATAGAATCAGGAAGTGAAATTAAATGATTATCATAAAGATAAAGCAATTCTAGTGAATTGAAATATCCAATTGAATCAGGCAATGAGTCTAGCTGATTGCAACCTAAATGCAAAACTTCAAGGTTCTTCAAGCCTCCAATAGATTCTGGAAGCAATTTTACCTCATTACCGCGAATTCTTAAAACTTTTAATGATTCAAGACTTCCAATTGATTCTGGTATTTCCTTTAAATAATTTCCAGATAAATACAAGTACTTTAGATTTTCTAACTGTGTTATTGAGTCTGGTAATTTCTCCAAGGCATTAGCATATAAATCTAGATCTTCTAACATTATTAAGTTTCCAATAGAATCGGGAAGCTCCTTTAACCCAAATGCATTCTTCATCACCATCATGTTTCCCATCACATGAAGTTTCTTAAGAAAACTCAAGTTTCCGATAGAATCGGGAAGATTTTCTATCTTAACTCTATAAATCGCCAGCCCACTAATTCTAAAATCGTCTATTGTGAAACTTAATCTCACACCTTGTTGAATCTGTCTTACTAATTTAAAGCGCTCACCCAGAAGTGTCTCTAATTCTTGGAGTACAAGAGCGTCAGAATCAAGAAGTGCATTTCCTCTGAAATTAATAATATTTTCGTCCATTAAAAAATAAAAAAAACTTTATTCTATTTAAACATATACTCTTAGATTTTTATTTAGATATATGAAAGATTTACCTAAGAAAGTTAGTCTTCAAGAATTCAACAAATGCTGAAAAAGATCTATAATTAACTCCCCATCGATTCATTACATATCGCATGACAGCTGCATGAGCTTTTTGCGTCTCTGATCTTTTATCATCGCGTTGAAATAAACCGAGGATACCTAAAGCATTTGCTATCTCTGAATACCCTTTTAATCCTGAGAGAGCTAGTCTTTCTATTAGCCCTAACTCCTGAGTCCCTTCTCCAATTATAAATTTTTCTGAAAACCTTCGGTCTAATAGATTCAGAATCTCTTGCGGATTTATCTTTTCAGTTCCTTCTCCTAATATAAAATCAATACCTTGATTTCTTAAATCCTCAACTAATGGCTTGATGAAGAAGTCTTGGAGATTATTCAAAAGGGAGTAATTTTGTTGTTCTCGTTCCAGAAGCTTAAATACTTTTTAACTAGGTAAGATTTTCCAATGGGTTCCTTCTTCTCCATCCTCAATTTGAATACCAACCTTTCTTAAATTCTCCCTAATTTCATCACTCATTTTAAAATTTTTTTCTCCTCGAGCAGTATCACGGATATTAATAATTAAATCCATTAGTTCAGTCAATTTTACTTCAGTTTTTTCTTCCCCTCTCTCAAAGTCAAGACCAAGAATACCCAAGAGCTCAAGAAGTTTTGCTCGTGCATTTTTTAGAATTTCTTTTTTGGAATCTAAAGTAGTATTTATTTTTTTAACAAATTCATAAATTACTGCAATTGCTTTTGGTGTGTTAAAATCATCATCCATGGCATCTTCAAATTTTATGGTTATATTATCAATTACTTGATTTAATGATTCTTCACTTCCTCCCGGAGCGTGTTCAATAGCAGCAAGGCAATTTCTTACTTTTTTCACATTATTTCTGGCATTTTCGATAACTTTTGGATTCCAATCAAGTTTTGATCTATAATGGCCTGAAATTAACCCCATACGCACAACTAGCCCACCATTTTCATCAATCAATTCGCGAGCAGTGAAATAATTTCCCAGACTTTTACTCATTTTCCTCCCGTTTAAAGTTATGAATTCTGCGTGCATCCAATATCTCACAAAAGTCTTTCCTGTAACTGCTTCGGATTGGGCAATTTCATTAGGGTGATGCGTAGGGATGTGATCAATACCTCCACAGTGAATATCTAAAGTATCGCCTAAATGTTTCATGCTCATAACAGAACATTCAAGATGCCAACCTGGATATCCTTCACCCCACGGAGACTCCCATCTCATAATATGTAGCTTATCACCTTTTCGTGCATTTAACCAGAGAGCAAAGTCAAAGTAATTTCTCTTTAATGGATCCTTTACTACACGTGCTTTTGCTTGTTCTTCATCAAGTTTTAATTTTGCTAATTTTCCATATTCCTTGAACTTAAAAGTATCATAATAAACATTTCCTTCTACCTCATATGCATAGCCTTTTTCTAACAGCTTTTTAATGTGCTCAATCATTTCTGGAATGAGTGCTGTTGCTCTAGGGGTTATAGGGTGGGCTGGATCATCGCTTGACAAAAAAGT
>CAZRBD010000174.1:2199-7343 GCA_964598265.1 uncultured archaeon | reverse complement strand
CTATAATCTTTACTCCTAAGACTCATATTTGGTGTACTTTGCCATATCCGGATCATAAAAATGGGTGTCCAAATTATAATAAAAATCCTTTATGTCCACCAAATACAAAAATTATGGAAAAACATCTAGAAAATTATAGAGTTTTTTACTTAATTTATGCTATTTTTAATATATTCGAATATAAAAACTATATGCTTAAAAAACATCCAGATTGGTCAGATAGGAAAGCAAAATGTCTTTTATATTGGCAGAAATCTATTAAGAAATTATTGAAAAAATATATTTTAGATTTATTTCTAAATAATAATGATTATTCTTTTTATTTATTTAACTCAGGTTCAGGAGGTAAAATGAATAACTTTAAACAAGAAAAAATTTATAGTATGGAGGCAGCAGGGATAAACGTGATTCAAACACTCATCAATAATGGAATAGAAATAGAAGTAAAACCAATAAAAATTATACATATTGTAAATCTATTGTGTTCAGATAATGAACTCAAATTAATAAAACATTGAATCAATTAAGTATCAATGAATTTTCATTAAGGAAAAATAGGAAAACAACAGCAAATTGGTTTAATTCTTAAATTAAAATTCCTTTTCTAGAATCCAAAAATCGTTTTCTACATCTATTTCTTCGGTTTTTTTATAAATAGATACTTACTACATATTATAAGATAATCTCAAGTCCTTTTAATTCTAACTTCTTAACATTTTCTGGTATTGATATCCAGTGATTGGCTTTTAAATTTAAGGATTTAAGTGAGTGTAAGTTTTCCATAGTTGCGGGTATACTTTTTAACTTATTATTGTTTAAAATTAAGTTTTTTAGCAGCACGAGTTCCCCAATTGAATCTGGAATTGTCATTAAATTATTTGAGCTAATATTTAAATTTTTCAATTTAAGGAGCAGTCCTATCGCATTTGGTAAAGTTTCAAGCTCATTTAATCGCAAATCGAGGTATTCAAGGTTAGAAAGAAATCCAATCTCTTTCGGTAAGCGCGCGATATTGTTCCTTCTAAGTGATAAATGCTTTAGAGATTTAAGTCTGAAAATTTCGTGTGGAAATACTTTTAGGCCACAATTAAAAATGCTTAATCCAGTGATTTCCTCTCCTCTTTTTACGTAGCATGTAGAAGATCTGTTAAATTCTTCTCTTAAGGGGATTGGTTTATCAATTAATTTTTCAAGTGAATGGATTATGTTTTTTTCTGTATAATCCTCATCAGAGATATTGGAGTTTCCTGAATACTCATTTAATTTCTCCAATTTAGGTAAAGGTTCACCACATTTGGAACAGTGTGAAGTCTGGGGTGAGCAAAGGAAATTACAGTGCGGGCAAGGGATTTTGACGACTTTATGCTTATATTTGCTGTCTATTGGCTTAGATTCTCCTATATCTCCTAAATCTCCTATATCTCCCATCATCTCGATTTTCAAGGTTAAAAACTCTTTATATTTCAGATTTTCCAGATATCCTTTATCTTTATAAATTTCTATCAGTTCTTGCAAACTTTCATCATTTTGAGACTTCTCTCCCAGAAATGTTACATCTTCAGCAGTTAATAGAGTATCACCATTTTCTTCAGCTTGATTAATGAAGAGACGCAGCCAATAATATTGATTATTAGACAGTTGATTCTTTAATTTGTAATGGAGTAAGAAGGATGCAAAAAATTCATGGCTTTTAGCAAAAGCTTCTAACCACTGGATTTCTTTCTCGGTTAATTCTTTCATCACGTTTTTAGTAAGAAAAAATGATATTAAATAGAATTGTAAGTAATAATTTAATCATTAACTAGATTTTTAAAGTAGTAGGAGAAAATAGGGATCAGTTCCTTTGGAGTAATAATTATCAGTTTTTTTTGTTTCCATCTAGCTATTTCGAATAGAGCGTTTTTTAATCCAGTGTCAATTTCTCTGCCAGAAACGACCATTATAAATCTTATAGTGCCTTCATTACTTAATTGAAAGAATTGTTCTAAGAGATTATCATTTGATTTGAATGTTAACAATCCAAAATCAACATCGTAAATTTTTTGTGGATTTTGATTCTTAGATGGTTTTTTTCCATAACTTTTTGCTATACCAATAATATTCTCTAATCCTGTTGTAAAACTTTGTGGAAATTCAAAATCTCCAAATTCTGTTCCTGTATGAGGGTGAGCTTGTCCATTCGAATATTTTGAAAATATCCTTAACAAACAAATTTCTTCTTTTTTATCCTTTAAATGGCAATTTCTACATTCCCCCTTTCTTTTATTACATTTTTCCAGTATTTCAGTTATACCTCTTGCTTGTGCTTTCTTAATGGTATCTGTAAGTTCTTCAATTTTAGGAATTTCTTGAAAAATTGGTAATTCATCCCATTTATAAATGAACTTATTAAGCTCTTCTTTTCTATATAATTTATTTTCTCTAATGTAGAATAATTCAACATTGTTATCTATTACATAAGCCATATTTAATTCTTTGAATATTTGGTTAATTTCAATTTTTAGAGAGGGGTGTAAGATATAATCAACTGATTCATCTAACTTAAAGTTTACCATATGACTATCTATGCATTCTAAGTTATGTTCTTCAGTTATCTCGGCTTTACATTTTGAGCATTTTAAATAATATCTTCTTTTTCTTACATCTCTCTTAATTTCAAATTTATAAGATTCACAATCTTCATTAGGACACAAGAGAGTTGCATTACAATCATCATTCGAACATCTTAGATTTGGATAAGGAATTAAAAATTCATAAAAATAATATCCTATATTCATTGGAAAAAAAAGATCAATATTTCTGACAGTAGGATTTTCTTTTAATACTCCTATCTTTTGGATTAATTCATATAACTTCGTTCTCGCTTCATTATTTTTAATTTTTTCATATAAAGTTGTACGTTCTATGAAATCACTAGATTTAATATATGTACTAATATCATTGTTTTTAATAAAATTTTTATGAATCTCTAAAATTTCTATAAGTAAATTAATCAACCATTCTCTACATCGATTTATTTTAATAGATTTTCCCACTAATGAAATCTTTCCATTTTGAGCTATATCTACTTTAACTTTATTAGTAAAACCCTCTATTTTCGTTCTATAACTGCTTGATCTTCTTTCATATTCAAAGATAAATTTAAATTGTGGATTTTGAGCTTTTTTCTCAAATTCTATATCTTTGATTACCATAGAGTTAAATAAGTTAGGATCTGTATGTTGGCTTGCAATTAAGGAATTTTTAATCATCTCTTTTCTATCAAATATTTCATCCACAATCTCTTTCCTTAGACTAAACTTCCAATATTTAGTATTGAAATAGTTTCCTAAAAGAGAAATTATTGCTTCATTTATAGCAGTATTTTGACATTTTATTATTAACAACTGATTATTTTTATCAAACCAGAAGAAACCACTTTTTAAATTATATACTGATTTCGGAATATAATTCTTTGAAATGTAATCGATTCTCTCCAAGTATTCAAAGCTAACCTCTAAAATTGTATTCCTTTCTAATAATTTTATGTTAATTAATGTGAATTCTTCATAGTTATAGAGAAGATCTCGCCTTTTAGGTTCGACATCTTTTTCTGTCTGAATAAAGTTATATCCTTTGTCTAATTGAACTGTTTTGAATAAATCATTTAATTCTGATTTTAAGGATTTTAGATCCTCTTTTATTTCATCTTTTAGTTTGTATAGATAGAAAATGGGATTTTTACTATCTCTAAATTGGAGATATAAATCTTTGGTTTCTTCTAAAGTAAGTATTTCATACTCAATAAATAATTTAATTAAAATTTGATGAGATAAATTATTGAGACTACTTTTAGGATTTATTACTTTTTTATGAGAAATGAATTCTAACATTTCTTTTAGCTCATCTCTCGGATACTTCTTGTTATTGATAATTCCTATAAGATAACTTTCAGGCACTACGCTGAGGAATAACTCTTTTTGTTTAATCTTTTCTTGACTCATCTTATTCGTAGTTCTTATTGATTTTTGAAATTAAATTTATTCTTCTTATGTTACTTATGTTGTATATTATATATATAAGTATTACGCTAAAAATTTTGCGCTTCAGAAATTACTAATTTTTAATTAACTAAACCTTTAAATTAGAGTTTATCAAAATATTATATTGTAGATAATGTTGCTAATTTATTAATAAGTAAATATGTCCAAAAAAAATTCAACCTTACCAAAAATTAAAACTTTAGTGATGGATGCTGTAAAGGAAGGCATTCCAGAGAAAAAGATTTTTTACGACGTATCTCCTAATTGGTATCATTATTTTCACTACGAGAGTAATCCTTTAGATACATTTACTCCGCAAGAGCCTCTTGAAGACGATTTGATTGAATTATTTGTTAATAGAGAGGTTGAAATGCGAATAATTTCAAGCTATTTTGGCAGCATAAAAACTATCCCCTATAACATGCATATCGCAATAATAGGTTCTAAAGGAATAGGTAAACATACAACTTTAAAAATAATATGTAAAATAATTCAGGAATCTTTTCCAGATATTTCATTTGAATATTATAACCTCAAGACCGGTAAAGACTTTAAAAATAATTCGGATTTAGATGATTCTGAATTAATAAATTTAGATAAACAAGAGCTAGATGTTCGACTTATTTCCTGTACGGGTAAAAATAAGTGGTCAATACTAAAAAGAATTGATGGCTATAAGAAGAATACAAAAATTTTGTTCACAATCTGGCATACGAGTGATTATCCTATACAAGATAATTTGAAAATCAATAAAATAATGTTTTTCCGTAATTATAATAAAGATATTATTACTAAGATATTCGAACGTAGAATAAATAAATTCCTTAAAGAAAAAGAAGAAAATGAAGTCTACATCACTAGCCTTAACAATAATCTTATTCCCTCAATTGTCAAAGCATTTCAAGGCAATCTAAGAATTAGTTTTCTTTTTTTTGAACAGATTCATCAATTAGCTAAAGTGCAAAATATTAATGAAATTCCACAACCCTTAATAGAAGAATTGATGAATAATTATTTATCAATAAAAAACAAAAAGATTACAAATAAAAAAGAAGATATTATAACATATACTTACAATGTCATAAATATTAAATTATTCAAAACTAATAACCGAAAAATCAA
>CAZRBD010000174.1:0-2189 GCA_964598265.1 uncultured archaeon | reverse complement strand
CGATTATAAACTTTATTTTAAATGACCAAAATGTTAAATTTATCACAACCAGTGATCTACGAGACGATTTACAATTTAATCGGACAGTAGCGTGGAGATATTTAGAAAATTTAACTAAAAAAAACATTTATATACGAATAAAATATGGAAATCCCTCAAGATATAAAATTAATGACATTTTTCTGAGTTTTTATGAAGATGAGTTAAAAAAAAAGATAATTTTTAAAAAAATATGAGTGTGATTAAATGCCATTATTAAGAATCTTTCACAACGTTTATACCAAATCTGATATACCACTAATAGAAGATAAAATTAGAAGTAAGACTGATAATTTTGCCGAATTTGATAAAGATAAGAAAATAATAAGTCCTGGGTTTCGTAATATTCCACAAATCTTTAAACCTATATCAAATGGATATTATGTTGCAGATTATTTTGAAATTGATAGAAGATCTATGCCATCCTATTATACTGAAATGTATTACTTTAAAAATATTTCAGAGAAAGTCGAATTAGAGGAAAAAACTTATCTTATACTTATTAAAATCTTATTAAATAGAAATAAGAAAGTTTTATGTTTATATAGTAAACAGATCTTAAGAAACGATATTGTAATTAGCTTAATCAATAAACTAAGAAATAAACATGGTTTAGATTTTATGATGCAACCTCAAAATTATGTTTTTAAAGAAGATGAATTAGATGATCTAGTTAATGCTTTAGAAATAAAAGATTATACTGCAATATCTGTTTGGGATAGAGATAATAAAGCTATCTTAGAGAACCCTCAGAAAATAACTGAGACTAAAAAATTTATTTCTTTCTTAAATGATACGTATAAGGGTAAATGGCATTATTTAAAAGTACCTTTTGATGATCTGAACATCGAACTTAAAATTAATAATAAAACACAGAAATTTATCACTTTTGTCAACGATTACGTTGATGATGTGCACTTAGTCAATGCAGTTGATTTTTTAGTTTCGAAGATTTTCGAAGTCGAGGATTTCAGCGGTTCAAAACAAGTGTTTATTGATACCTTTTAATAAAAAATATAATGCAATTAATGACAACTATAAAATCCTAAAACAAGGAGGAGTCGATTATAAAGTGATTCTTTCATGAGTTAGGTATTGCTCTTCCTAGAAATATAAATATAATATAATTTAAATTATAAGGTCAGGATTAGAAAATTAGCCCTCAGTGATTATTTTTCCTTTATTAATCAAATACTTATATATGGTTTGGATTGTTTTTTTTGAACAAATCCAAATATTTTATCCTTTGGATTTGGAAACTTAAGATTAAAATTTCAATTTTAAAGAGGTAAGTGGGGCAATCTCTATGTATTTTTTATTAAAATCAGAAGTAGAGACAATCGACATCCAGAAGAATTATTATAAGAAACGAGTTTATTGTCCATCCTGCTTTAAAACTCAGGTAAAAAAGTTAGATTCCAATGGGTTTTATACTCAATATCATTGCTGGAATAAAGATTGTGAAGAAAAAAAGATCCCATTCATAATTTTAAATAAATATATTCAAGATGAAGAAGCATTTGATGGATATTGCGACACGTGTCATGAGCCCTTGCATCGTGAATTCAAAATTGACGAGAATCAGAATTTAAAATTAATTTTTAAGTGTAATGTCAAGTTTTGTGAAGCAAATATTGACCCTTACTGCTATGATTTTAGTAATAATAATTGGGAAAGTAAATCTCCACGAGTCAGATTATTTGAAGATATGTTAGATTCAAATAGGTCAAGTTCTAAAATAATTGAGGCACCACTTAAAGAAAAACATTTACCTAAAATTGAAGTCGAAGATAAGAATGATTCCGCATCTATATCAAAAGATTCTCAAGAGTCAGAAAGCGTGGAGCAGATATATAAAATCGAGGAAATACCATTATTAACCATGAATAATGATGAATATAGTAAGTTCTTGGAACACCACCAGAATAAAGTAGTATGTTTAGTCGATCTCCCTAATTTTATTCGCACTCTGCGAGAGTTTTTTCCACGTGATTTCGAGAATGTTTTAAAAAAAGCTCATCTGTTATTATTACAGTATATAGAAAATTCTTTTCATACATCGGACAATTATATCATTAGGTATTTTTCAAAACCCGCTAAGGACCTCGAGATTCCTAATAATATCATCATTAATTTTTGTACTCAAAATC
>CAZRBD010000173.1:0-7369 GCA_964598265.1 uncultured archaeon | reverse complement strand
CTTTTGTTAATCGAGAAACCATCTCATCACCAAAGGAGTCAATTCCAATTTTCCCGATGAAAGTAGTATTGGCTCCTGATCTAACAGATGCAACTGCTTGATTTGCTCCTTTTCCTCCTAAAAATTGTTCAAATTTCCCACCTGTAACTGTTTCACCAGGTGTGGGTAATCTTTTAGAATAAATATTCAAATCCATATTGCTTGAACCAATAATTAAAACATAATTGGATTCATTAACCATATCTCTATTTTTAAAGATTTTTTTAATATATTTATTTTTAATTATTTGAACTCTTTAAGGCTTTTTTTATAATCATTAAGTTTTGAGATCGAATTGTTTTAATTAATTCATACAAGTTGACATTTTGCTAATTTAGTTTTGTGATTATTTTCTTCTTTGAATACTTTGTTCGTTATTGGTTCATTTGTAAATTTCTTCGCCTTTTAACTTTAAAGTAATATTTTGAAAATTATAAAAAAAACGAAAAAAAAGAAATTTATTAACTCTTTATCTTTAAAGATTTTTTTTGATATAATTAATTTTAATTATTAAAACTCTTTAAGGCTTTTTTTATAATCATTAAGACTTGATCGAATGGTTTTAATTAAATAGTTTTTTAAAAATAATATTAAGCAAAGTTAATGTGCTTAACAACAAATAAATTTAAATTGTCGAATCATAAAAAATTAATAGGTTATAACTATGGCTAAGGATAAAATTATTGGCGCAATCGTAATGATCGTTGGTATTTTAATCGCAATTGTTTATACCATGGGTTCTATCATCGATCTTTTATTTGATACTCTGTGGGCAAACCCTAATTGGGACAGTTGGATCAGACTCTTCGGGATTGACTGGCTTGATTGGAAACTGTTTGTAGTCGCCCCAATGTGGCTTTTAGTCATCCTAATCTCAATTATTGCTATTTGGATTGGCTACAGCATGCTAACTACTCCAGCCCCTGTTCCACTCGAAGAAGGCGCTACGGACAGTAGCCCACTCGAAAAGTTGGAAGAGGAGCTTGCTGCTGAAGAAGCTGAAGAAAGTGATTAAAAAAATATTAAATAATTTTCTTTTTTTTCGTTTTTTTTTTTAATTTTCAAAATATTACTTTAAAGTTAAAAGGTGAAATTTTGAAAAGTTGCAACAAAAGAGACTTAGCAACTATCATTAACTATGAACTATTGGAATTGATCTCGAAAAAAGAATTTGAAATTGTCTATAATGAAGTTAAATATCCAGAAATGCTCTTTCAAGCCTTTAAAGAAAGAGGAAATTGAAGATTTATCTAAATTTGAATTAAGGGATCTTGTTCGATTTAATTTTATCAAATCCCATAATAATTAATTCTTCAAAAACAGGCCAGAGAAATTTTTCAAGAGCTCCATCATAGCTACCCCATAAATCATTAATTCTTAAAAAAAAATTTCTTTGTTATTATTTTTATAATTAACTACCAATTTTCTTTTTAAAAAATTTATAAAAAAATATTTTATTTAGAAAATATTAAACTATTAGACGATATTAAAATTTTTAAAGTTCAAAAAATAAACTAGTAGGTGAATAATGATCATGAGCTTTCAAATTAAAATCGATTCAGCCCTATGCGATGGTAATGGAGCTTGTTATGAAGTCTGTCCATGTGAATGCTTCACAGAACCTTCAGAAGGGAAATGTCATGTAGATGAAGATACTGCAGAAGATTGTACAGGATGCCGGGCATGTGAGACCCAATGTCCAAATGAGGCAATCGAGATAACTGAAGATTAAATAAATTGGGGTATTTTTTTTCCACTTTTTTTTATTATTTGTGAATTAAAAAAGATTAAATCAGATTAAAAAATTTTTGGATGAGAGTTTTAAAAAATAACTTATAAAACTACTTAAAAAATATAAAAATGAAGTTTAAATCCATCTATTTCTTTTTCTTACTATAAACATATGAAATTAAACTTGAAAATTAAAAGAAATTTAAGATAAAGGGGTTATTATATAAATGAGTTATAAAATTGAAGTTGATATGGAAGCTTGTTCAGGCTGCGGAACTTGTTATGAAGTATGTCCCAGTGAATGTTTTGGAGAAGTAGAAAATGGTAAAACTGTGATAATTGCTGAAAACGAGGCAGATTGTGTTGGTTGCAGAGCATGTGAGACTCAATGTGAAGAAGAATGTATTATTATTACGGAAGAATAAAATGGAGTTAATCCCAACCTACTGTTTGTAATTTCCTATTTTTTTTTTACTTTTTTCAAAGATTTGTGCCTGAGTTGATTAATGCTTTTAATTACCATAATAATATTCTGTCGCAATTTTTACAAGTACCTTCATTCATTTGAACATTAATACAGTTTTCATGATAAAACGCATTACAAGCTTGACATAGATATATTTTTCCAGTATATTCACCAAAATCATATCCACAATATATACATTTACTAGCAAATGAAAAATTATTATTATTAACGTCTACTTCAACTATTTGGGAGGTTTCTGTTAATCCACCTACTCCTGTTGATGGTGTCAAATAATTATCTTGGTGAGACGGGGAAGTTAAATTTTTATCTAGGGGGGTTTGAAAAAACTGTTGTTGAGATTGAGATGAGTCCCACTCAGAAACATATTTAGAAGTTGTTGGTTTTGAAAAACCCATTTTTTGAGCTATTTTTTCATCTAGTATGTTTGTTAAGATTAGAGCAGAAGCATATTTTCCTTTAGCTCCACCTTTCTGTAAATGTGTATGACTTATCATATGGATAACTTTGCCTCCCATTTTGCCATAATCGAACTCTACTAAAACGGGAGACTCTCCCCATTTATTTTGTAATTCCCAGGAACTTATTAAAACTCTGACAGCTTGATGGTTCATTACTTGAATGGGAAAAGATTTTGTTTCTAACCACCATCTAAATTCATTTTTTTTAGTATTTTTTGCTGATTGTTTTTGCCATTTGCTCTGTTGAATTTCACTCAATACACCATCAAGAAATGGATGATTTGGCTCAAGGATTTGACAAGCAACTACAGCATCAGCAGTTTTCGCTCTATTCCACCGAATGAAACCTGGAAAAATATTTTCAATTATACTCCTAATAGACCAATCAGTTGTCATTAACCAACCGCCATTTATAACAAAATCTCTGATCTTAGGATGAGATGCATGGGGGAGGGCATTACCAGGACAACCAATCAATATTACATCATATCGAGATAAGATTTCTTTTATAACTTCTTTTTCATTGATCACTTTCTTTAAAAACGCATACATATGCCCAATTACTTTCTTTGGTTTTTCATATCTTCCATTAACTGCAAGAATTTTCCCATGTTTTTCAACAGCTTGTACTATGTCTTTCTTATCGAGTGCTTCCATTTTACGTTTCTTCACTTCTGAATATATATCTTTCCAACTCATCTAATCAGCCTTTAAATAATATTATAAGGAAACTAGCTTTTTTTATAATTATTATAAATAAATTAATATATATAATTTGATTGAAAGTTAAAAAAATGATAAATTTGAAAGATTTAGGTCATCCTTCTGAATTTTGGGAATATTTTGAACAGATTTCTAAAATCCCACGATGTTCCGAACATGAAGAGAAAATAAGAAAATTTATCAAGGCCGAGGCACAGAAATTCGGTTTTATATCTCAAGTTGACAGTACTGGAAACATTGTGGTAAGAATTCCTTCAACATTAACACAGAAATCAAGAGGAGTATTACAATGTCATCTGGATATGGTATGTGAGAAAAATCAATCGATAACACACGATTTTTCAACGGATCCATTGAAATTAAAAATTGATGAGCTTGATAATGAAAATTGGCTTACAGCTGAAGGAACTACTTTAGGCGCTGATAATGGAGTAGGAATATGTTATCTTTTAACACTTATGAAGAAAATTCAAAATAAAGAATTACATTTTGAATCATTAGGATTGGATTTATTATTTACTGTAGATGAAGAACAAGGATTAAGAGGCGCATTTAAAATAGATGATGATTTAATTGATGGAAACTTCTTAATCAATCTGGATTCTGAAGAGGATGATGCTGCAACTATTGGATGCGCTGGAGGAATAGTTACCTTTTATTCTATAAGTACTGATAAAGTAAATATAAATGAGTTTAAGGAAAAACTTATTCCAGTTAAAATTTTTGTGTATGGATTAATAGGGGGACACTCTGGAGTAGATATTTACTTAAGAAGAGGAAATGCTTTAAAGATTTTAAGTGATATACTTTGGAATTTAAATAAAAAGTATCAGATGCATATATGTTCTTTAGATGGTGGAAATAGAACTAATGCAATACCTCGTGAGGCAAGTAGTGTTATTTTTATTGAAGAACGGAACTTTTTAAAAGTCAACTATTATATAAATTCACTTTTCAATGATATGAAAATAATTTTTGAGGGCATTGAATTAAATTTAAATTTATCGGTGCAGAAGTTAGGGAATTATGAAAAAAATAGTGTTTTATCTAAAAAGGTTCAGGATGAATTGTTAAATATTGTATATTTAATACCTAATGGCCCACTTTCTATGCATCCTAGAATCGATGGCTTAGTGTTTACATCTACTAATTTTGCAGTAATAACAACTAGAGAAAATGACATCGAAATCAAATTAAGTCAAAGAAGTTTAAGTAAATATTTCAAAACGGTAATTTGGGAAAAAATTAAAGCATTGTTAGATTTAAGTGATTTAGAAATAATATTTAAGATTGATACTGAATATCCGGGTTGGATTCCTAATTTTAAATCAAAAATTCTGTCAAAATGTAAAGAGACATATAAAGATTTGTTTATGCATAATCTAAAAATTAAAGCAATTCATGCTGGTTTGGAATGTGGTATTTTAAAAGAAAAATTTCCGCATTTGGAAATGATTTCAATTGGACCTACAATTGTAGGTGCTCACTCCCCTGATGAAAGATTATTGATTAAATCCGTCGCAAAGTTCTGGAAATTCTTGATAAATCTACTTAACAGATTAAATTAAAATTTCCCATTTTCTTTTGAATTATTTAAAAAACTTAATAAATTTGAAATAATATTTATTTCATAACATTATGCAAAAACAACCGCTAGTTAAAGAAACACCAAAGAAAGAAGATATAATTGGTTCTGAAACGGTAATAGAGAAGATCAAAAGCAAAACTCCTTGGATTTTTGGTAAATCAATTAGGAAACCTAAAATTCATTTTCCGAAGTTAAAAATACCAAGAATTTCCCTTCCTATGCCTGTAAGATCATTAAGTATAATAGCTATACTTACAATATTATTTGTTCTTCAAACAGGAGTAGTATATCTAATGATCAGAGAACCACCTGCTTTAGGTTCTAACCAGGCAGGAGACCCTATATTTATATTTAGAGATGTTCATGAAAGTTTTATACTAGAGGGAATTGTTGCTTCAATTTTAATTATTTTCAGTTCAATGGGATTTATATTCCTTTACCAAGCGTCCAAATATGTATATAATAAAAAAATGGCTGTTTGGATATTAACTATTGGAGTTCTAATGATATTAATATCCTTTGTTTTACTCCAATATATGTTAGGTTCTAAAACTGGCCAAATTTGAATAAAAAAGTATTCTATCACAAATATTTGCTGTTTTAGAAAAATTAAACTTTCAATTGGGAACTCCATAGAGATATCAGAGTCTAATATAGATGACAATATAGGTATTTGATGATAATTTACATATGCTATTCGTGAAGATGAGAATATTTACTCCATAACTTTGATTTGAATAATATTCTAATTCATAAAAACTCTCTAAAATAAAGTAATTTAATATAAAAATTAGTGATTAAAAGAATAATTTTATAAAATAAAAAAAGAAGAATATTTTGAAAATATAATCATAATATAGAATTCAATTATTCTACAAATGTTTTATAGGCTGATTCATCGATTAAATTTCCTTTTTCAGCATTAAAATTTGAAGGCTCAATTTTAAAGAGCCATGCTGCAAAAGCATCTTCATTTATCTTTTCAGGTTCATCCATCAAATCTGAATTTACTGCTATAACATTTCCAGATACAGGACTATATATATCTCCAACTGCTTTTGAAGATTCTACGGTGCAATCAATAGGATCGCTTGCAGGTTCATCTCCATCCATTTTAACTTGTTCTAGGGACGCTCCTTCAAGCCCTTCAACATCGACAAAACTTATTTCTCCAAGTTGTTCTGCTGCAAAAGGTGTAACTCCTACCTCTTTAGTTTCATCATCAAACCATTGGTGTGTTTTAGTAAACCATTTAGTCATTTATACCAAACTCTTAATTAATTATTTTATTGAATTGTAATTATATTGAATTAAATGATATATTTTATTAATGAAGATATAAATTAAAATGTTATTTAAGATTTAATTAAATTGAGATCTAAAGATAACATGGAATTTAAACCTAAAGAACAATTGGATTTTTATTTTGAATTTAAGGATTGGTATTTTAAAATTATTAATGATTTCAATTTTGATTATAATAAAGATTATAGAGCTAGAGAATACCTATCAAAAGTTTTAGACTTAAAAGCTAAAGAATGGCATCTTGACGAAATAATTTTCTCGTTTCAAAAAAGAATACAAGAAAAATCTAATATTTTTATCTATGGATGTGGTCCGTCTTTAGAAGTAACTGTAGATTATATAATAGAAAATTTAGGGATGAGTATTTTTGGAAAAAGTATTAATTTAGCAGCGGACGGTGCTGCAGTTTTTTTAAAAGAAAAATTAATTCCAGTAGATGCCATTTTTACAGATTTAGACGGAATTACTAGTAGTGAATTTAATTATCCCGATTTTCTAATCATTCATGCTCATGGAGATAACATCAAAAAAATTAGATCCTTTAAGCAAAACATTATTAAATTTCAGAATCTTATTGGTACAACGCAAGTAGAACCAAATAAGAATGTAATTAATCCAGGAGGATTTACAGATGGGGATAGAATTCTTTTCTTTTTACGAACCATGTTAGCACCATTCAATAAATTATATTTAATAGGTATGGATTTCAAAAATATAATTGGAAAGTATTCTAAACTAAATATAAAAAAAGATCAAGAAGGAAGCTTTATCAAACAAAAGAAACTCCGATACGCAGTTGAATTAATCAAATGGATCAGAAATAAGATAGTAAATGAATTTATTTTTGTCAATTCTCAAATAAGGCTCAATAATTTTAATAATCTTTCAGTTGAAGAATTTGTTGATAATTATAAATGATAGATTTAAATTTTATGATCTTGAATCCCGGAGGATGTTATTTTAAAAGTTAATCTCCTTTCAGTGAGCTCATGAGAATTTAACAATTCGACGTATCTTCTATTTTAATCTTTATATTCT
>CAZRBD010000172.1:6909-7396 GCA_964598265.1 uncultured archaeon | reverse complement strand
ACATGTTTATATTGGGATTAGCGTCTAGTTAATTATCTAGTACTTCCATGTTTTTTATATCATGGAAATCAGGTTTAGGTTTTTTGAAACCGTCTAGTGGTTCTAGTACACCTACTTTTTTTGTCTGAGAATTTTCAGGGTGATTCAAGACCATTTTAATTAAATTTCGTATTGTTTTTGATAATTTTTAACAAGATTTTTTTTTTCAATATCAAAAATGTTATTTAAGTAATATATGGTAACTCTATACTTAAATATTTTAGTATGTTCGTGAAATATGTAGTATTAATTTGATATTTCGGCTGTAGATTTCGAATTTCTATAAAAATTAATACATAAAATTTCAGATATGGCAAGAATTATAAATACATATCACCAGCATTGATCATCTTTATCGAAAACCTCACTTTTTTACGGATAGAATAAGTTTTTAGATGAAGATTTGAATAACAATGATGTTTTAGTCACAAATCTTTTGACAAGCAAA
>CAZRBD010000172.1:0-6899 GCA_964598265.1 uncultured archaeon | reverse complement strand
AAGGATGGCTATTCATTTACTCAAGTGTATAGAAAAATAATTAATTTCTAAAATCTTCTTCCTGGATTTTTTCACTTTTCAATTTTATTTAATTCTATTTGTTAATTAAATATAGATATAAGAAAATTATAAGAGATCGGGATTCTATTTTTTATCAAGAATTTAAGTGATTTTTTCGACTCGTCCGAATTATTATTCAAGATCTTTTCTATAATAAGGATTCAAGCATTAATTTTCTAAAAAATCGTCATGTATAAAAAATAAAGTCTTACCAGAGAGCCTTCTTTTCAAAACTACTCGAAATTGTTCAAGAAAAGTAAGGTATTTTGTCGTTGTATTGATATGAAGTTTTAGATCTGTTGAAAGTCTAGTTTTTGAGACTCCAAAATCATTTGTCTTTAAGTAATTAATGATTAACTTACTTTTTTCTTTTGAAGTGAAATATTTTAATTCTGTGTTCCTTAAACGGTAGTTGAAATCAAAATAGATATCATGGTTCTCGATATTTTGTTTCTTAATGTATTCAAATTTCAATAATATTTCGAGATGCCATATTACTACATGGTTAGATAGATTTAAGACTTTAATTATTCGATTGAAATAGGTTCCGGGATTCTTTACAATAAATTCATAAATTAAATTCCGTTTTTTATTCATCAATAAATCGTCTCGATATAATTTAGAGCCTTCTACAATTAACTTTTTATTTACTAAGATTTTAAGGATTTCTTCGATCCCTCTATTATTAATATTTATAGAAGCCATTTTAAAGCGAGCAGTAATGAATGGGAGGATTTTTTTCATGTTGAATATTCTATTCTTATTTAAATATTCTTGAATTACGTTTAAAACGAGTTTTTCTTGCTCTTGTAGTTCAACCGGCATGATGTGTATAAATCCTCGGCTATTTATCTATTATAATCACTTGTTTCTATTCAAATTTTGAGCATCTTGTTAAGGATTAAACTTCGCTCTTCAGGAGTTAAAGAGAGCATTTCCTGAAGGAATTCTTCTTTTTCACTTTCTTCCATATCAAGTATATCAATTTTTTCAAGTAGTTTTTTGGAAATAGCCGTTATTCTCACATCCCCTAGTATAATCAAGCTATCTAATACATTTTCTTTTCTAAATATCTGAAAATCAACTCGTTTTGGAGCTTTTGGAGCTTTTATATAATCTTCCCGAGACATTATAGAATGTTTTTTATAAATGAAATAATAAATTGAATATCCAACGCTTAAACTTAAAGCTGATATAACTGATATCAAAATGACAATTGGAACTAATGGAAAGTTAGCTTTTTTCGATAATAAGAGCCCTTCAATTCCAATTTTTGGATCGTGGAATATATGATTACCGTTCAAATAATTGAAATATATTTTTTGTTCCCCTTCGTCATTTTCATCAGTTTCAATGGAACTAACTCTGACTTTCTTAGATATACCATCAATAGTCGCATTTTCTTCCCATGTGAAAATTCCAGTATACTCATTAATATTAGTTATTAATCCTTGTTCATTTTCAGCATACCCATTTTCTTCATCCTCAGTTTCCTCATCTTCTTCAAATTCAAACTCAGATTCTAATTTTGCGTATAATGCAAGCCTAGAATTACCATTGAGGTATGGAAAATTAACAATCTCGATATTGATTTTTATTTGATTAGGTGTGATAAGAGAATTATTAACAATTGCAAATTCTTCTATAAAATAAATATGAGCTTTAAAAACACCATCTTTAGTCTCAATTCTGAAATAAAGTAAATCGCTATCTCCAGAAATTTTAGATAAGGAATAATTAACTGGAAAAAATTCATCTAATATGAGAATTTGAATTGTTGAATCAATATCAGAGTTATAAACTCCATTATCATCATTATCTATATATTCGATAATTTCCGGAAATTTTACACCAAATTGTAACTCGGTTTCAGACCCTGAATTATATTCTTTTTCATAAGATACTTGAATTGAAAGCCCTTCACTCTCGTATTGAACTTTTAATTGTATATTATCAATTTTATCCCCACTTCTTAGATGAGATTCAACCTGAATTTCATTATCACTAATATCAATTTCTATGTCTCTCTTATTTAATTCCTCAAAATCATCATTTATCCCATCATCATCATCGTCAGAAGCGGATACAAATTTAGAATTGAAACTAAACATTAAAATTGCTAAAAAGGTAAACCCAATTATTAAATATTTACTTTCTTTTTTGATCATCATAAGTTCAATTCAATTCTTTTATAAAACCATACTATTGTTTTTAAATTTTCGTACTTATGTTCTTATTTATTACATATTAACTTTTAAAAAAAAAAAAAAAAATTATAAATAAATTGTGTTTAGGCAATCCTACGTTTCTTGAGTAAAACTATAGCTACGACGCCAATTATAGCAACCGAAGCAATAATAGTTCCAATAAGAACTAACGGAAGTGGTGAAGTTGATACTTGTCCAAATGTTATTCCTACCTTAGGATCATGGTAGATATGATTACCTCGTGGATAGTTAAGGATTAATTTCTGTTCATATTCATCCTCATCATCCACTTCTATTGCATTTGATAACACATCCATAACAACGCCATCAACAAGCGCGGTCTCATTCCAAGTGAAAATTCCTGAATATCCATTAGATTCTACAATTATTCCATCCTCGTCATTCACATAGCCATCGTCTTCATCGTCAGTCTGATCATCCTCTTCATATTCTTGTTCAGATTCTAATTTAACATACAAAGCAAGCTGGGAATTATCTTCGAGATAATTAAAGTTAGTTATTTCAATATCAAACTTTGTTTGAGTAGGTGAAATGAATGTTCCATTGACTACAGCAAATTCTTCTGCAAAGAAAATATGGACAGCAAACATACCATCAGTCGTGTTTACTATTAAATAATGTAAGACTGTATCATCTGAGAGAATTGAGGTCGTGTATCCAATAGGTTGAAAAGAATCTAAATCATATTCTTGTACAACCTGATCAATAACTTTATCGTACATTCCATTATCGTCAAGATCTACAAATTCAATGATTTTACGAAACTCGACTTTAAACTCTAATTCGAATTCTGAATCGGCTTCAACAACTCCTTCAGAATCGAGTTCTTCCTCATAAGAAATTTTTATTCCGAGTCCGTCAGAATCATAAGTGACTTTTAATTTGATTTGATCCTTAATATCCCCATTTCTTAATTGAGATTCGATCTGAAACTCATTATCGCTTATTTCTAACTCAATGTCTCTCTTATTTTCTTCCTCAAAATCATCATCAATGCCATCATCGTCTTCATCCTCAGGTTCAACATCTTGAGCTGCTACAAATCCAAAACTAGTACTAAATAGGAGAAAGCCTAACAAAAAAATGCCAAACAAATTATATTTTCTCATTTTTTTTACCCCATAACTAATAATTTTATTTTAAATTAGTCTATATTAATAATTCTAATGCTGCTATATAAGAGAAAATGGTAACACTTTGAGCTATAAAACATTGTAAATAGTGTTTTGATTTAAACTTCAAAGGAAATTTTGAAATTGAAAGAAAATTAAAGAGTTTTCTTTATATTGAATTATTACCTTCTTTTAAAATTAGAAAATATGTAATATAAAATCTAAATCACTTAGTACATATAAATTAAAAGAAGATTTTATAGAATTAGAAAGTAAGTTTATAGATATGATTCATTCAAAAAATAAATTACTCTTTTTGAGACTTTCTTTTTTATTACTACATTAAATTGTTCAAGCATTTTAAGGTATTTAGAAATAGTATTAGGATGCATCTTTAATTCTTTTGAAAGCTGAGATTTAGAAAGTCCAAAATCATTTTGCCGCAGATATTCAATAATTTTCTTACCTTTCTCTTGAGAGGTAATGTAGGCGAATTTGGAATTCTTGATATTAAAATTAGAATCAAAATAGACATCATGATTTTCAACTTTTTCCACTTGAATGAGGTCAAATTTTAAAAGCATTTTTAGATGCCAAACGACAACATGATTACTAATTCCTAATTGCGTTACGATCTTATAAAAATAAGTTCCAGGGTTATTCAATATGAACTGATAGATTATTTTTCGTTTTTCATTATTTAATATTTCATCAATCGATAATTTTGAGCCTTCAACAATTATTTTCTTTTTAACTAAGGATCTTAAAAGTTCTTCAATCCCTTTAATGTTTATGTTTATTGAAGATAATCTAAACCTAGAAACTATAAATGGGAGTATCTCGTTAACGTCAAAGTATCTATTCTTGTTTAAATACTCTTGAACTACGGTAAAAACAATTTTTTCTTGTGTCAGCAATTCATTCGACATTATTTTGAGAAACTCCGCCTTTTAACTCTTATTATTATCGCGTTTAAGTTTATGAATTTGCTGCCATTTCTTCTAAAAATGAGTTTCTTTCAATAGGCGATAATGTAAGCATTTCTCGAATAAAGTCCTCTTTTTCATTCAGATCCCATTTAAATTGATTTACAGATTCAAAAAATTCCTCTGTAACTACAGTCAAATTGAGGTTTTCTATTCGAGAAAGTTTTTCTAAGGCATTTTCTTCGAAAAGTATTTGAAGTGGAGACCTTTCACTTAAAGGAACGTAATCCTCCTCATCCGGGAATAGTTCATTAAAATATTCGTCTCTATCTTTTTCATGTTTTTTTGTTGGTACTTTATTACTTACTAAATGATATGTAGCATAGATTACGCTCATGCTAACGGCACCTATTAATAATATCAAAACGACAAGGTTAGTAGGGAACTCTGACTCTGATTTAACTAGGGGTATTAAGATTCCTTCAATACCAAGCCGAGGGTCGTGATAAATATTCTCACCACGCGAATAACTAATAAATAATTTTTGTCCATGCTCAACTTTTAATAAAGGACTTACAGAGATCTCCTCTAATGTTTCATCTATTAAGGCAATTTGACTCCAGGTCAAATAACCTGTATGGTTACCCATGGTTGTAATAACACCTTGTTCATTAGATGAATACCCATTTTTTTCATCTTCAGTTTCTTCTTCTGGTTCAAATTCAACTTCAGAATCTAACATAGTAGATAACGCAAGTTGAGAGTCTTTATTAATATAATCAAAATTTGAAATTTCAATATCAATTTTTATTTGAGAAGGCGTGAGTAATACATTATCAACAAGAGCAAATTCTTCTGCAATGTAAACATGCATAGTAAAAATTTCATCTATTGTCCGAATTCTAAGATAATGTAGTTCACTATTATTTGAGATAGGGGTCGTGTCATAGAATACATCACTGAAATTATACAATTGAACATTTTGAATAATTAAATCTGTTTCAGGATGATAAACTCCATCTTCATTAGTATCCACAAATTCAATAAGCTCGCGAAATAAAACATCAAATACTATATTAAATTCATATTCTACTTCAAATTTAGATTTATACCTAACAACAAAACTAATTCCATCAGGATTGTAAGTAACTAAAATCCTTAGAAGATCTTTCTGAGTATCACTTCTTCTAACAGAAAAAATGTGAATTTCACGTTCTTCTTCAACAATATCTACTTCAACATGTCTTTTATTTATTTCTTCAAAATCATCATCGATATTATCATTATCTTCAGCAAAATATGATCTTTTATCATTAAAAGCCTGTACAAATCCAAAACTAAAATTAAATAATATAATTCCCAATAAAAAAAGACTAAACAAGTAATTTTTATTTTTCATCTTTAAAATCTCACTTTAATAATAAATATAATATTTCGAGTAATTTGTTTTAAATCACAATTTCATATAATATTTTTTAAACTTGACTTTTTTACCATTCCTCTGCTTTTTCTGTAATATTAAAAATTTTTAATTAAAAAATAAAAAAAAATATTTTGTTTATTAATTTCTCAAGTATTCCTCTCATCTGATTATTTGACGTTTTTTAAGAATTAAACTGATAATTGTCGCTACACCTATTACTGCTACAACACCGCCAGTAACGATAATTGGCACAAAAGTTGATTGTATTGCTTCTAGTGCTGTTGTTATAGATATTCCTATTTTTGGATCATGATATATATGATTTCCTCGTGGATAATTGATTAACAGTATTTGTATATTTTCATCTTCGACATCTACTTCTAAATTATTTGTTTTTACTTCCATTTCAACACCATCAACCATAGCGGTCTCTTTCCAACTAAAAATCCCTGTATAAATATCATTCTCAATGAATACTTCTTCTTCTTCTCTTCCATACCCATCTTGTTCATCTCGAGTCTCTTCTCTTCTCTCATAATCGTAAGTCTCAGATCTTAATTTAGTTATCAGAGCTAATTGGGAACTATCATTGATATAATCGAAATTTGTTATTTCAATATCAATCTTGACTTGAGTCGGCGCAATAATGTTGTCATTAACATAAACAAATTCTTCAACAAAATAAATATGAGCAGTAAAAACGCCATCGGTTGTATTAAGTAAGAAATAATGTAAATTACTATCGTTGGAGATGGGTGTAAGCGAATATGCAATAGGCTGGAATGAATTTATTCCATAATCCTCGATGGATCTATCAATCTCATGATCGTAAACACCGTTATCATTTAAATCAACATATTCAATAAATCCTCTAAAATATACTTCAAATTCGAGTTTATACTCAATCCACGCATGGTCGTCCCCAGTTTCAATAGCTGATTCTTCTGGCTCCTCTGGTTCCTCAGAAGGTTCTTCAACTCTCATTATTGTTCCAAAAGAAACTCGAACTGCTAATCCGTGTTCATTAAAACCAATTCTCATTTCCAAAATATCTTTTTGGTCACCATGTCTTATAATCGATGACATTTCAACAACACGATCTCCAAACCAAATTACTATATCTCTTTTTTCTTCTTCTTCAATATCATCA
>CAZRBD010000171.1:0-7433 GCA_964598265.1 uncultured archaeon | reverse complement strand
GTACGAATGACTCTGTAGTAGGATCGATTAGATCTTCCCTCGCTTTTATAATTGCATCATTTAATTTTTCTAAGACTTCAAGCGAATTATCCCCTTTTTTTTCTTCACGTGTAAAAAATCGTTTTAAAGAACCAAACATATTCCCCATTTTTAGTCGCATCTTAATGAGTTTTCCAATCCAGCTTGATAGCGTCTCAGGGAGACTTAAAAATCTTAAAGTGTGTCCTGTCGGAGCTGTATCGAAGATGATTAAGTCGAAATTATTTTCGGTTTCTATATATTCTAAAATCTTGGCAAAAGCTAATGCTTCATCAATACCAGGTGGATTAGTTGATGAAAGATCCTGTAAATCCCCAAGAAAAGGCATACTATCCATTATACCTCCCATTCCCATCTCTTCTAAAGGATTCACATTTGCCAAACCGCTGAATTCCGCCATATCTACTTTTGGATTGATTTCTAATGCTGATAAATTATTTATTCCTTTGATAGGGGTCGGTATTCCTGGAAGTAATTCGAATCCTAAACTATCACCTAAGGAATGAGCAGGATCTGTGCTAATTATTAATGTATTTCTCCCATGTTCAGCTGCCCATATTGCCGAGCTTGTAGCACAACTAGTTTTACCTACACCTCCTTTCCCCCCAAACATCACTATTTTTAGGTTTAATAAAAGGTCATTTAACTCCATTTAAAAATCATCTCTTTCTTTCAACATTTTATCATTTAAGAAAAAATATATCTAATAATCAATTTTATAGCGAAGGATTGCTGCTATTCCTCCAAAAGTACTATATAGCATCTCTCCTTCCTCAGTCTCAGTAGATAAAATATCTATTTCCGTTCCAGCAGTTTGCGCTATTTCTCCTAGCTCAGTTATTATCGGAATACCCTCAACTATATTGAAAGAATTTGATGAACATTTAGGGCATGATTCCTCTTGGATTTTGGCTTTTAACTTATTTATTTTTATTTCTTTTTCTGTTCTCTCCTCAACGTAGTTGCAATTTGAACACTTAAGCTTTAATTTTACTAAATCAAGCCTTTCTGATAATATTAATGTATCTACCGCACCATAATTTAAAGCTTTTTGTACATCTTCCACTCCATAGGAAACTAATCCTGTATCATTTGAAATTTCTTTCATAAATCTTTGCATTACTTGTTTTTCACGAATATACTTCAAGTTAGATATTTTATCCTTTATTTTTTCTATTAGAGCGCGAATCCCTTCAACACCTCCGTATCCGAGATCAACAACATCTAATATTTTCTCACGTAACCTATAATCTAAACTATCATCATTTACAAATTTCTCTTTTGAACCTCCAGGTCCTCCTATAAAAATGCCTTGAAAATCCTCCATATTTACAAATATATCATTTACCGTGTCTGAAATCCTCCGATAAAATCGTTTTTCTCCCTCTTCAATCAATCGTTCATATCTCTTTTGAGATTGACCTCCTGCTCTATGCTTCCCATGAATCCCAGATGTAAACTCTTTGAGGACTTCAACTTTATTTCCTTTGATATAGCCTACTGCGGATTCTTTCCTTCCAATAACTAGTAAGCCATATGCTTCTTTAGGTGTGAGCATTCCTTCTAATGGTAAAAGTAAGAATTCGCTAGCACAATAATATCTAAAAGTTTTAACTCTATCTGGAGGTTCAATAATATATAACTCATTTTTCTCTGTTCCAGGTGTATTGCTTTGGGGAATTGCTCCGGAAAACATGACTAATCCATTTTCAGGAACTTCTTTTATATTCTTTAATTGTCCTAAAAGGCTTGAGATACTCTCCAATACATTTTTTCGTGTCAATTTTGATTTTATGTTTTGACTTTCACTAATTTCATTTTTCAGATGATTAGATACATCCGATAATTTTCTATCATGAGGTATATACAATGAAATTAACTCTGTGTGAAAACCCTTTTTCTTTTTTAAATCCTCTAATAATTGTTTTGTTTTATAAATCTTCAAATCATTTGGTTTCTTATTTACTGCGGAACTCATAGACATCGACATATTTTAATTAGTAAGCAAAAGATTAATAGTTTTTCTTAATATCAATCTATATAAATAATAATATTAATTGATTTGCTCATAAATGATTCCCAATGAAAAACAAAGTGAGTCAATTCCTAAAACTCACCCTCGTTATCTAAGTTTAAAATACCGCCATAAAATAATCGAAGGTATGAAAAATCTAGTGGTAGCTGAAGCAGGTTTAATTGCACATGGTCGAGGTGAATGCTTCGATTATATTTTGGGTGAAAAAACTAGCATTCCTGCTAAAAAAGCAATTAAAGCAGCAATTGCTGCATTTTTATTAGCAGAAAACCCCGTTATCAGCGTAAATGGTAATGTTGCTGCGTTAGTACCTATTGAAATTGTGTCTCTAGGAAAATTATTGAATGCTCCGCTCGAAATCAACTTATTTTATCAAAAAAGTGGAAGAATAGAAGCAATTCGAGAGATTCTTCATAAAGCTGGAGCTACTAAACTATATGGGATTGATTCAAGTAAAATAGTTGAACTAGATGGCCTTGAAAGTAATAGAAGAAATGTAGAATTAATTGCAGATGCTGATACAGTATTGGTGCCCTTAGAAGATGGAGACAGAACTGAAGCCTTAAAAAAATTAAACAAATTTGTTATAGCTGTTGATTTGAATCCATTAAGTAGAACTGCCCTTTGGGCGGATATAACAATTATAGATAATATTATAAGAGTTTTACCAGAAATGATAAAAAACACCAAAGAATTAATGAAATTAGAAAAAAACCAGTTAAGAAATATTGTCGATAAATTCAATAATAAAAAAAACATTCAAGATTCATTAGATCTAATAATAAATTACATTAATGATCAAAAAGAATTAGCTTTTGAAACTTTAAAAAAATAGTATATTGTTCCTATTCATAAAAACTTAAAAGTTTATAATATATTATTTCATATATCTAAAAGCCTATTTTTCATTATAGATTATTCAAGCAAAGAACACGATGACTACTAATAAAGAAACTGAGATTAAAACCTTTAGTACTACCAATTCTGATTCAGAATTTTTTATAAGAAGATGTTCTATAGAGGACTTAGATGGTGTTATTGAAGTAAATGAGAGAGAATTACCAGAAGACTATCCTTATTTTTTCTATAAAAGCATACTCGATAATTTTCCAGAAACTTTTTTAGTTACTTTAGATGAGAACAACAAGATTAATTCGTATATTATGTGGAGAGTTGAAAAAACACCTTCTTCTACAGAGAGTTTGAAATATGTAAATAAAGGTCACCTTGTTTCTATTGCTGTTTCTAAAAAGTACCGAAGAAGAAACATAGCAACGAAATTATTGATGGAGAGTATGTCAGCAATAAAAAAATATAAAATTCTTCAGTATGTCTTAGAAGTGAGAGTTTCAAATAATGCCGCAATTAAACTCTATGAAAAACTCAATTTTAATAAAGAAACCATTAAAAAAAAGTATTATAGAGACGGTGAAAACGCTCACTTTATGGTTTTAAATGTTAGAAACAGCTAAGTTAGAGTTTTTTCTAATCCTTTAATTAAATATGTTAAAATCCTATTGATTGGAACTTCAATACCTAATTTTTCTGCGATTTTTAAGATTCTCCCATTGATAAAGTCAATTTCTGTAGCTTTTCGATTCAAAATATCTTGAAGCATTGAATTATTATTTTCAGCTGTATTTTTAGCAACTTCAAGAGCTAAATGGAAGTAATCCTTATCAGGAAGCTTGAGGTTTTTCAACTCTGCAACAATTAATGCTTCCTTAATAGCTTCATTCATGATAAACTTTAAATTATCAAATTCAAGTAATTTTCCATTAGGTACTCTTGATAATGCTCCAACGGCGTTGATTCCAATGTTAATAAATACTTTTTCCCAACATTCTTTAACAATATCTTCAATTATCAGTGTTTCCAGATTAGATAAATTCAATAAATCTCCCATAATCATTAGATCAATCTTGGCTTTCTCAGCTTCCTCTGGTATTGAATTTATTTCTTCAAGAAACGGGAATCCTATTTTAGTTATTCCGTCCCCAGTATGAAATACCTTTCCTGGTTCACTCAATAGTGCACCATTTGTAGTCACAATTCTCATTATTTCTGATTTTGATTTTGAACAATTTTCAATAACAACTTCCTCATTCCCAATTCCATTTTGTAAAATAATTAACCATCTGCTTCTTTCAATAAGTTTCTTATACTGATGTATAGCATTTTTAATATCATATGTTTTTGTTGTAAGAAAAAGAAAATCAAATTCAATAGATGTATCGTTTCTAAGTTGTTTGTAATATTCGCTCTCATCTACAAACGCTTTTATGCCTTGAACTTCCTTAAAACTCTGGACTTTTTGTATTTTTAATCCGTTTTGATTAATTGCTCTGGCATGAGCTTGTCTACAAAAAAATATTACTTCTATTGAATATTTATTAGAGTTCAAACCAGCTAAGTATCCACCAAATAAACTTCCTATAGAACCTGCTCCAATGAATCCTATTTTGAAAATTTTTTTTATCAAATTTCTTTTTCAAATTCCTAAGTTTAATTTAAAAACTTATCAATACCAATTTGACCCCTTGAATACTCTCCTGTTTTCTTCTTAATGCTCAACAAACTTATATCTTCTGGTGAATTCTTGGGTTTAACATCTAACTCTTTCATTAACATCAAAGAATTTTTAGCAGCATACCCAGAAAAATGATTATTAAAGTAAATTCCAGTTACTCTAGCATTTTGAATTACTTGTTTGATTGATTTCCCCCATTTTTGTATTTCTTTTTCACTAAAAAAGTAGTTAAACCAAACATCTTTTCCATATCCATGAAACCTAATGTATGCTAAGTTAGGATTAGTTACATCCATTCGTGGAGGGAGTAAGGGTTCAATTACAGCACAATAAGTTAGCTTATTTCTTCGCAGATAAGTAAATACCTCATCCTCCATCCATGATTTATCTCTAAACTCCACTACTAAAGTGTAGTTATCAATTTCAGGACTTCCAGGCCATTTGTCAAAGAAATCTTTTAAATTGCTAAAATGGTCTTTCTTTTTAAAAGAGGGAGGTAATTGAATTAAAAATGATAACAACTTTCTAGAGTCAATCAATGGCTCCATTGTTTTTAAAAAGTAATCAAGATCATCTAAACAATTATCTGTGTCTAGTTTATGTGCGTGGGTTATAGATTGAGGGATTTTAACCGAAAATAAAAAATTATTGGGCGTTTTTTTCACCCAATTCTCGACAACCCATGTTGGAGGAATGTTATAAAATGTCGTATTTATCTCATTTGTGTAAAAAATTTCAGAATAGTACAAAAGATACTCTTTCTTCTTTAAATTTCTTGGATAGAATGGACCAACCCACTCATCATAACCCCAACCGGAAGTGCCAATTAGTATTTTCTCCTTCATTAGTCCCTCTTCTTTCCAACTATTTTCTACCCTAAATTCGAAAAATACTGGGCAATTAATTGTTATACAATCCATACATAATTAAATTACAAAAGCTATTATATTTTCTGATTTAGACTCAATTAAGTCGGTTTTCTCAAATCGCGTTAAATCATTCTTAAAATCATAAATATTAATATTCAAGACCGACTACCTCTCTTTTAAACTTTATGAAATTAGACCAATAAATTTTTAATCGAGGATTTACTCTAATATTTCGCCGGTGGTATAATTTGTATTATTAAAAAATACCTTTTTAACCATCGATAAATTATTGGTTATAACAATGTCTCATCCCATATGGATGAAAGATGGCCGATAATTGGCTTGGGCCTTACTAAAGTATATCAGAATGAATGTTAATAAAAAGACTGGTAATACAGGAGGTTAGTGCTTAACCCGACCATTCCATCGGTAGGGTTAAGGATACCCGAGCCAAGCATGGAAATCATGCTCATAAGAACATACTCCCATATTTATTAAGTCTTCTTAATATCGTCTCAAATCGTCAAAAAAGATTTTTGAGCAATATTATAATTTGATTCAATTACCTTACAATTTCCGAATATGCAAACCCTTAGGCAAGCAATCTGAATCTTTCCTTAATTAGACGCCAATACGCCTCCGCTATTTGGTGGATATCTTGGCTTGGGCACTGAAGAAGAGCGTGACTAGCTGCGATAAGCTCGGGTTAGTCGCATGAAGACGTTGACCCCGAGATGCTCGAATAGGACATCCTCTTACGGCCTAATAATCTGTAAGATTCCCGGAAGGGAAGAGTAACCCTGGGAAGTAAAACATTTTAGTACCAGGAGGAAAAGAAAACAAAAGTGATTCCGTTAGTAACGGCGAGCGAAAGCGGAACAGATCAAACCGAATCCCTAGGGAAACCTAGTGGAAATGTGGTGTATGGGCCTTGTACGACCTCCCTAGAGAAGGTGAATACCCCTGGAATGTCGAGCCATAGAGCGTGACAGCCGCGTAATCGTAATCTAGAAGGTTGATGCGAGAGTCCCTGAGTAGTGCGGGATGGTTTTCTCGTACGAACGTGCCAGATACATGCTGGCAAATCTAAATATGTCCCAAGACCGATAGTGAAATAGTAGCGTGAGCAAAAGATGAAAAGAAACCCGGAAGGGTCGTGAAAAGCGCTTGAAACCAAATAGTTTAGTAAGGATGCAGCCTGAAAGGATAGATTCTGCGCGAATGCGTTCTGGCGACAGAACATCAGAGTGCAGAGGACTAGGGTTGCATCATCAGTCTGGAATCATTGGCCAGGGAGTTTATAGTAGTGGCGAGCTTAAGTGCCTTACGGTACGTAGGCGTAGGGAAACCAATATTCTTGCAATCTAATTATCACATTAGAATGACTAACGTACCAAGGAGTAGTTTTGCTATTCCAACGGGACGCTACAATTTCTTCTAAGGGATTAGACCAGAAGAATGGTCTAAAAGGGCCTAAAGTCACTGCTGTAAAACCCGAAGCCGGTCGATCTATTCCTGGTCAAGATGAAGTCGCTCGAAAGGGTGATGGAGGTCTGCACCAGTGCTGACGTGCAATTCGCTTGGATGAACTGGGAATAGGAGCAAAAGGCTAATCTAGATCGGTGATAGCTGGTTCTCCCCGAAGTTGGTGTCAGCCAAGTCTCAGACGAGGTCGCCAGTGACGTAGAGCACTAATTGTGTGGTATGGAGAAGAAATTTTCCGCCTCGCTCTTAAACTCCGAAATCGCTGGCACTTTAGACTCTGGGAAACGGGTTGGTGGGCGTAAAGTCCATCGCCGAGAAGGGAACAACCTAGACTTGGGTTAAGGTCCCTAAGTGCAGGTTAAGTGTTAAACAGAAGGGCGTTATATTTCTAAAACAGCAAAAGGATAGGTATAGAAGTAGCCACTCCCTAACGAGTGTGTAACAACTCATTTGCCGAGAAATATAGCCCCGAAAA
>CAZRBD010000170.1:0-7577 GCA_964598265.1 uncultured archaeon | reverse complement strand
TGTGACGATATTATAGTAAAGAGCGATGGCCTCTATATTGATGAAGTAATTGGAGCTTGCTTAAAGGGTAAAGAAAGATTTGATCAGATTACAAGCAAAAATAGGTTATTGAATCCATTAATTCGTGAAAATGGTGTATTAGTAAAAACAATATTTGACAAGGCTCTAGATAATGCAGCAAATATCATTAAAAATTCATCCAAACCAATGTTTTATGGATTTTCTACCGTTAGCTGTGAAGCTCAACTGAAAGGAATAGAATTGGCAAGAGCTACTAATGGATTTATTGATTCAAATTCGATTATTTGTCAGGGTGAAGTAATTAATATAGCTAAACAAACAGGAATAACTCTTACAACTATTTCAGAAGTCATAAATAAAGCTGATTTATTAATCTTCTGGGGAGCTAACGTAGCAGAGTCAATTCCTCGCTTGTTGAATAAAACCCTCTTTTCTCGTGGTAAATTTAGAATGACTGGTCGAGAGATAAAAACTCTCGTATTAATAGATCCAATCAAGACTGCATCATTTGGTGTAATGGGTGTGCGAGATATAGCACTCCAAATCGAACCGGGTAAAGATATAGATTTAATTCATGTGTTGAAAGAAGAATATTGTAACACAAACACCGTTCCATCTGAAGGCGTTGCTGGTCTTGATGAAGATGATCTTAAAAGATTATTATTGCATTTAACTGGTGCTGAGAACGGTGTTATCTTTATAGGCCAAGGACTTTTAAGGTCTCAGGTCGAGGTCAATGTGATACGAGAATTACTCGAACTGGTACAAATAATTAACCTAAAAAAACAAAAGGGGCGCCTCTCAATTATTTTACTCGGAGGGCATTATAATATGATGGGGTTCGATCATGTTGCCTTATCTGTCTGTGGAGACTCCAATAGTTTACAATTTTCAAATCACCAAATAGTTGGAACTTCTGAAACTATTGCTACAAAAATAGAAAAAGAAGATTTTGATTGTTCAATAATTGTAGGAACCGACCCTATTTCACACTTTCCTCAGTATTTAAGTAAAAAATTAATGAAAAAGCCGTTAATCCTTATTGATAATAAAAGATCAGCTACTTCATACATAGCAGACATCGTTTTACCTACAGCTATAACGGGGATTGAAAGTAAAGGGTTGGCTTATCGCCTAGATAGCGTTCCAATAGAACTGAAAAAGATAATTAGCCCACCTAATAACATTCCCTCTGATGAGGAATTATTAGATAAATTATTAATAAAACTGGGTACTGAAAAGTAACAGGTGAAAATTATGGAAATGTTAGCGAATACTGTAAGAATCATTGATTATGATCAAGCAAGAGAGTATGCGTTGGGAGATGAAGATTCTCTAAAACAAAAATTAGCTCTTGGGATGATAAATCCTGAAGATTTTAAAAAACTAAACTTAACTTCAAATCTAAATATAAAATTATCCAATAAATATGGTCAGGTTATAGTTAAAGCCATACAAGAAAAAAATGTTCCTTCAGGTATTGTTTTGTTGCCGGTTTCAATTTGGGCTAACCAAATTACTGGTTTCGAAAATAATAGACTCCTGTTTAAAAATGTTAAAGTTGATGTGGATGTTAGTAGTGAACCCATTATGAATATTAAAGATTTGATAAATTCCTTCAAAAATTGACTGAATAGTAGAATTGTTTGACATGGAAAGGCTTGTAATAAAAAATGGATTAGTGTTTGACCCTCTAAATAATATTGTTGGTGAAAAAAAAGACATATTAATTGAATCTGGAAAAATAGTAGAAAAGTTTTCTACACTCACAGATATTAAAGAAATAGATGCAAATGGAAGAACAGTTATTCCAGCTGCCTCAGATATTCACACTCATGTAGCTTCTCAACAAGTCAATTGGGCGAGATTATTAGGAGCAAATAATGATAGGTTTAAAGAGACGTGGAAAGGTCTAACCTTAGAAAAAATCGCGAAAGATTACATTTCTATGGGATACACATTCATTCTTGAGGCTAATGTCTTTCCTTCCTTGGCTAAACAAACGATATTTAATTTTAAACAATTACCAGTCCTTGATAAAGCCATGTTACTAAACGTTAGTAATTTCTGGCCTTTGGAACTTGAATTTCAAAGAGGGAAAATTGAGGAAATGGCAATTTTCTTATCTGATTTACTTAGTAAAACATATGGCTTTGGGTTTAAACTGTACAACCCATTTGAAAATGAATCTTGGAATTTTAAAGAATTGAGAGATGGTTTATCTAACCAGGGGAGATTATATAACTTTTCAGCTCTAGATGTATATGAAACTGTAGTTAGGGGTGTAGAATCTCTTGGATTACCACATTCAGCTCATGCCCACATTGAAGGTTATGAAGATGAGAGAGGTAATGTGAACCTATTCGACGTCTTGGACAAGATTAGCTCATTGAATTTACGATCTAACCAAAAAATTGATCTAAATTCTGAGCGATCTCAGATTCTCCATTTAGCTCATGCTAATGCATACAGTCCTAACGGAGATAATGTGAAAATTTTAAAATTTTTGAACGAAAATCACACTTTTGATATAGATGTTGCCTTTATTGGATTTGATCCTATAAATCCGTTGATAACTTCAGATAGGAGATTAATTAACTCCATTGATATCCTTGAAAATCCATATAAATTAATTCGCTGTGCTGTAGAGTTTGAAGGCGATTACTTTGTTTCGCTACGAACTTTTGATAAAAGTAATTTAAATGCCTGTACTCTATGGGGTAATGCATTAGATTTAGCGTTAAACATTAAGGATAAGTTACAATTAAGTTTTTCACTCAACTATCCAAACTATGCCAATATTTTAGACATCCCAGAAATTGCAACTTGGCTAGTAAGCAAAGATGCTCGTGATAACTTCATGAGAGGAATGAATAACAACTTTATAACAAACCATACACTAAGTAATGAGGAAAAATCGCTAAGTTTCTCTGAATTTGTCACCATTACCAGATCAAGTCCCGCAAAATCGTTAGGGTTAGGTAAGATCAAAGGAAACCTTGGTATTGGTGCTGATGCTGATATAAATATCTTAGATATTAATATTGATAATGTAGATATTTCTAAGAGTTATGAAACCTTAAAAATTGCATTACAAAGCTTGGATTATGTAATAAAAGCCGGAGAAATAGTGAAAAATCATAATAAAATAGATCTCTCTTTAAATGGCTTAATTTTCTGGTCAAGCGGCAAACCAAATACAGAAGAAAGAGAATCAGTTCTTTCAAGAAAAAGAGATTTCTACCAAAAATACTCATCGCTATTTTATAACTCTACAAAATGTTCAGTAGAAGCCCATGTTCTCAGAAAAATAGATTAATGCTTATTCAAACTCTTTTAATAATTAAAAATTTGTCGAATTCTTGGTTTGTAAAGATAACGAAAATATGGATAAACACTATAATAAATAATTAAACCGTAGGATTTGGTTACAAAACTTAATCCTAACTAATTTTAATGTATTCTTTTTGTATACTATTGAATATGTTAGAAAAAGTTAAAAATCATAAATATAGAGAAGACCTTTACGAGGCAATAGTTCTCAAAAAGTGCTTTGATATTGATGAACAAGATAGAAAAATAGTAAATGAAATCTTACTATTTGAAATTAACCAACAATATGGCTTAATATAATTTTTTTTAGCCTTCTTCTGATTAAATGTTAAGTTTTTGCTATGAGGAATAAAATAATTCAAATTATGGATGCAAAGAATTTGACCGAAGCTATTGGATAATTGAAGAAAACTAGAATCAGTCTTATAATTCGATTATTTTAGCTTTAGTTTGCTTTAAAATTTACTTTATCACCAATTACTTCTTTGTTTAATCTAATTGATTCTTGAGCTGTTTGATTTCTCTTTCTTTCTCCTTTATTACTTTCTCTTTCTCTTTTATTACTTTCTCCTTCTCTCTTATTACGCTCTCTTTCTCTTGTATTACGCTCTCTTTCTCTTGTATTACGCTCTCTTTCTCTTGTATTACATCCTCTTTCTCTTGTATTACATCCTCTTTCTCTTGTATTACATCCTCTTTCTTTCTTATTAAATCCTTTTTTTCTTCTAACCTTCTCTCTAAATCAACAGTTTTAAACATGTTCTCTACGCCTAACAATTCCTCTTTTACGGAATCGATTCCACTTTCCTCTGCCACTTTTTTAGTAAAATCTTCTGCTCCCATCTTTATAACTGCTTCCAACTCGTTTATTGGTATTTTCTCGGTTGTTTTTGGAATACTAATTATTACTAGGTAATATATGCATTCATGAACTTTTAAAATTTCGTTCTTCTCTTTCCAAACTCGCCGCAAAAAATAAGCAAAATAGAGATAATCACTAGAAGCAAATATTTTTTCTCGTTTATTCAATTCGCGCCTTAAATATTTTAATTCACTAGTGTGAGTTCTTAACTCAACGATTTCGTATTGTTTTCCTTCAGTTCTGGAAGGAATTAATAAGTCAGGATATGTTTTTCCTTTCCTTCGGAACTCCTTGTTTAATACTCCTTGCCCTTTAAAAAGCTTGTCGTTAATAAATCTAAGGAAGATGTCGTGGTGAGTGGCATAGCTCTTGGACTTCTTGTTTAGGACTTCATTAATTACTTTGGAAGTGTCTCTTGACCAAAAGGCGTAAAAAGAAATAGCCTTGTAATCGTGAAATAATTTCATGATATGTAATAATGAGAAATAATGGTTTTAAAGTATATCAAAAAACCTAAGGATAGGTTGGAAATGTGTGTATTCGATAAGGCAGAAAAAAGAGATATTAAAAAAAATTTTTAACTCTATACTAAATCTAATAGAAAAAAGTTAATTAAATAATTTACCTGTTTTTTTTTCTTCTTCCTCACGTAAGGGTTGTTTCATTATTTTACCAGTTGGTGTTTTAGGTAGATCATCTCGAAATTCTACGTATTTTGGGACTTTAAAATTAGCCAAATTCTTTTTGCAATAATCGATAATTTGCTCGTCGGTTACTGATTTTCCCTCCTTTAATACAATGAATGCTTTTGGCAGTTCTCCATATATCTTATCCCGTACTCCGATAACCGTTGCTAACGAGACATCCGGATGTGAATAAAGTACTTCCTCAATTTCTCGAGGATAGATGTTTTCCCCACCCCTAATTATCATATCCTTCTTACGATCAGTAATAAAGAAAAACCCGTCATCATCCATTAAACCAACATCTCCAGTATATAACCAGTTACCCTTAAGAGTTTCTGCGTTTGCTTCCGGATTCTTGAAATATCCCTTCATCACGTTATCTCCTTTAATAACGATTTCTCCCTTAGTATTAGGAGGAACGTCTTTGCCGTCACTATCTACAATCTTCATTTCATTACCAGGTAAAGGTAATCCTATACTCCCCACTTTTCTTCTGTCTTCCGTTTCAGTAGGAAGAGGATTTACCGAAGAAGCACAAGTACCTTCTGTAAGACCATAACCCTCCACGATCATACAGTCAAAAGTTTCTTCAAATTCTTTAAATACTTCAACAGGTAAGGGTGCTGCTCCACAAATTATAAATTTCAATGAAGTGAGATCCAGATTTTCGTGTGGCATTCTGAGTAGTATAGAAAGTACAGTTGGGACTGCACTGAACGTTGACGCCTTGTATTTCTCGACTGTTTCCCAATGTGTCTGCGCTGAAAATCCAGGTGTTAAAATGCAACTAGCCCCGATTAAAAATGGTGCCATAACTGTTACAATTTGGGCATTACAATGAAATAGGGGTAAAATAAGCATAAACCGAAAATCTTCAGTTGCCTGAACGAATGCTTGTATCATTTCTGCATCTCTACGAATATTAAAATGAGTTTGGAGTACACCTTTAGGAAAACCAGTTGTTCCCGAAGTATAAAGAATCGCTGCTGGATCTTCTTTCTCATCAATCTCAACCTCAGGAGGACTATCTGATGATGATCGTTCCATTAATTTCCAGAAATTTAGTGTTGATTCGACTAAACCTCCTATAACTACTACATGTTTCAGATTTGGAAGATTATTTTTAATTTTATTCACGATTTCCATTAATTTTGGGATAGTTACAATCACTTTGGCTTCAGAATGCCCCACAACGAACTGTACTTCTCTCGCTTTAAACAAAGAATTTACAGGTCCCGTTATTGCCCCAATTTTAGGAATACCTAAATACAAATAGACATATTCTGGCATATTTGGGAGGTAAACACAGACTTTATCTCCTTTTCGGATTCCCAATTCGTAGAGAAAATTCGCTACTTTATTTGAATATTTATTCAGTTGAGAATATGAGATGGTAATGTTTTTCCAATACAAAAAAACTCTCTCCTTATATGTTTTCGCTTGTGTTTCGACTAATTCTCGAAGATCCATTTAAGATTCCCCTCATCTTTATAAAATTCTTGATATTTTAATCTATATTAGCTTTATGTAAATAATAAGTTATGAAGTTTGTTTACTTTTTAAATTTTATGAGCTAAATTTTCTCTCAGATTTAAGCATCTAATTAAAGACCATATTATTAACTCTTCATTCACTCTAAATAACACTAGTATTTTAAATTTAATATTAGGTTTGTATAATATAAGGGATATTTAAATGCCAAAATTACCGTTAGAAGGGATTATTGTCCTTGATTTTGCCACACTTATAGCTGCTCCTGTTATTGGGTCATTTTTAGCTGATTTTGGTGCTGAGGTCATAAAGGTAGAAAGGCCTATAATTGGAGACCCCAGAAGAGGAACTCATATTATTGGTAAAAATAAAAGTGCTTCCTGGCTAATTGGAGGCAGAAACAAAAAGACTATTACACTTGATCTGCATAAAAAAGAAGGACAGGAAATTGCGAAAAAGTTGTGTGCGAAAGCTGATGTTTTCCTAGCTAATTTTAGACCAGGAGTTTTGGAAAAGTGGAACCTTGGAGCTGAAGTTCTCCACACTGTAAATCCAGAATTAATTATTGGTTTGATGAGTGGTTATGGTCAAACTGGTCCATACAAGCGTAAAGGAGGTTTTGATCGAACTATTAGCGCCTTCGCGGGAATAACCTATACTTCAGGATATCCAGAACATCCTCCAGTACGAACTAGATACCCATTAATAGATTACTTAGCGGGGTACCTTGGAGCCTTTGCTGTAATGATGGCGTTATACAATAGAGATGTTAACCATAGTGGGGGGGAAGTTATTGATTTAAGCTTAGCTGAAGCTGCTTTTTTCGCTACTGGTGGTAGTTTACCTACTTATTCTGTTACTGGAAGAATTGAAGAAAGAACTGGTAATCGTATATATTTTTTTGTTCCGGCTGAAAATTTTGAAACTAAAGAAGGAAAAATTATCACATTAAATGCGGGGATCGAGAAATTATGGAGACAGTTAGCTAAAGCCATGGATCAAGAAGATTTACTTACTAATCAGAAATTTAATACCTATCTCGCACGTATAAAAAATCAGGATGAGCTCTATGAAATCATTGGCGACTGGGTAAGAAAAAAAACTGTCGAGGAAGTAATACAAATTCTTGATGATGCGGGAGTACCTTGTGAAAAGATCAATAATATAGCTGATTTAGCTGTTGA
>CAZRBD010000169.1:6483-7588 GCA_964598265.1 uncultured archaeon | reverse complement strand
GCTGTTGCACCACTCTTCTTTTGGTTTTTTAAGCTTAATTTGAATTATATTCTACTATCAGAATTGAAAGTTCAGATACGTAAACTGATACAATACTGCATAGATATTCTTTTTATCTTTCATTAAAACTAAGATTCTTATCCGCTATCAGATAAAAATATAAATATCTAATTACCACATAAAATACCACTAATGCCGCAATATATAGTTCAATAATTCCAAACAGTTCAACATAACCAACCCAAACGATTCTTGATTTAGACAGATACTCGGTATATTTCAACATTCCCGCAGCACTTATTACTAAAGGAAACGTATAAGCAGAATATCCTGGGTTAAAGGGAATTCTCAAAAGCTTGAAAAGCATAACAAATACTGACACTGTCATTGCAATAGATAACGGAACTAAAATTGATAAAAAAATTGGATTAGGGATGATATTAAGAGAGAGGTATCCTGCTAAACAGAGGCTGGCCGGAGCAGCTATAATTGCAAGCGTAGGTCTTTCAGGAACTGGGATATCCCCCTTTGCCAAGCGGATAAGTATCGGCGGCAAAATAATCATATAACTTATGAAACCGAAATAGAAGATGACTTCACACACAATCGGAAAATCAAACATTTTACCGCTAACGCTAGCTACCACAATTCCCACAGGTGGAATAAAATAGTTTGGAAGGACATCATGAAAATTGAATTCACGCAGAATATTGTTAAGAAAACTAATAAGTAAAAATCCATGTAAAACAACCGCTACCAACCACACTATCCTACCAGTTGCGTAGTTAATCCGACCTAAATATGTAGCAATAATCATCATCCCCATACTGAAGGTGGGAACGATAGAGCTGAATACGGGGTGTTTCAAGTCCTGCCGGAAAGAAGAGAAATTTATTACAATTTTTGAAAGATAAATAATTAAGACCAGACCACCTAAAATTCCCAAAATATCTCCCCAAAAAGCATTAAAGTTAAAAGTAACTGATCCCAAACTGGTTAAACCCAACCCCAGCCCAGCCAAGGGAGCTGGGATTTTTGTAATTCTATCTTTCATCATAATTGCCGGTTCAAAAATTCTGAGTTAGATATTTTTCTGTATAGGAAG
>CAZRBD010000169.1:0-6383 GCA_964598265.1 uncultured archaeon | reverse complement strand
TCATCATAATTGCCGGTTCAAAAATTCTGAGTTAGATATTTTTCTGTATAGGAAGGTTCTTCCATAAATCTTTCTGGTGTAGCAGGAAAGATTTTTAAATCTGGAAGTGTTTCTAAGACTTCATCTATCATCTTTATAAAGAAATAAAGAGTTTTTACTTTATTAAATCTACATAAAAGATAAAAGAATGATTCCTAAAATGAAGGTAGTTTTTTGCTTTAAAAAAAAAAATTATGGTATTAAATTCTGCTGTAGTTAGAGTAAGTCCTGCCATGTTAAATCAGATTTTAAATTAAAAAAAGGTGGTGAATCATTTCTTATTTTTTTTATAGTTAAGCCCTAAACTCCAAGCTACTCCAAGTTCTTCACCAATTTTATAATACCTAGATTTGCCCCTTGATCCTGATAATACCAGTGGTTTAATTTTTTCTATATCCGGTCTTCCATTTGTTAAATATTTTTCTTCAGCATAAGCTTGTACAACTTCTCCAATAAAGATATCATGACCATTCTTCGCGTTGGCAATTTCGCTAGTATCAATAGTATGAATCACTTTGCATTCTAAGTTTAGAGGAGCTTCACTAATCATAGGGGCTGTTTTCAATTCACCATAGAAAACATCAAATATCTCAGATTTATCCTCTCTTCTACCCGATTTTATTCCACAATAATCTGTAACTTCAACCATATCTTCTGAAGGTGTGTTAACACTAAAAGTCTGATTTTCTTTTATTCCGACATTATTATGATGTTGTTGATTTGAAGAAATCGAAATCAAAGGAGGACCAAACTCAAGACCACTCACCCATCCAATAGCGTTAAAATTAGCCTTACCATTTACGTTTGCTCCAATAAGTACTGTAGGAACAGGAAATAAATATGAACCAGGACGTATTTTATTTTTTATCATTTCATATCACTTGATGATTTTTTTACATTGTTGGTACAAGTAATTTATTTTCATTTTTATACTAAAACATTTACATGATTTTGATGATTAAAGTAGTTAAAAGAATTTTGAGAAACAGCACTTAAAACGGGAAAACTGCTTAAAAAAAGTAAAATAATATCTCTTAAATTTCCATTCCTTCTTCAACTGCTACCTTTACAATAGTTATTCGATTTTTAAGTTTGTCGAATTCTTCGGATGTATAACAAATAATATCAACTGGTAAATCAATATTTTGAACCAAATGCCATTCTTTATAAAAAATTGGTGCCCGTTGTAGATTTCCTTTATCTTCAAAATCACCGACAATTATTAAATCTACATCACTATCTTCACTTACTATATCTTTGGAATAACTTCCGAATAAAATAATCTTTTTTACTCCATATTTTTTTATAACTTGCTGTTTAAACTCTTTTAATTTTTCTATAAGTTTGTTTTTATCCATTTTAGCACCTTTTCGGTATCCTTTAATAACTTTTTAATTTCCTCTTTTTTATATGATGTTGGGACATCTGGATATCTCGTTTCAATATACACAGGATTTAAATTCGCACAGACATCTAAAATCTCGATATCTGCTCCAATTTTTTTTGCTAATTTGACCAAATCATGAATTTTGAATAACTTTTGATATTTTTTAATGTAAAGCGCTTTTAAACCCTTTTCAACAGATTGTTGACAGAGAAATGCAGAAACATAATAAGTTTTCTTTTTAAAAATTTTTTTTGCGCTAAAAAAATCTCTTTCTGCTAAATTAAACCATTTGTTAATTTCATCTATCATCTTTATAAAGAAATAAAGAGTTTTTACTTTATTAAATCTACATAAAAGATAAAAGAATGATTCCTAAAATGAAGGTAGTTTTTTGCCTTAAAATTTTTTTTAATTGAAAGAATCATATTAACCGTCTGATATATAACAGATACCCATAAATATACCCATGCATTTAACCAATCAATTTTTCCCGAAAAAAATAACAAGGCTAAAAAAGAGATTAATATCATTAAATACCACAGCAAAATTCCCTTAATTCCATAACGATTAAGTTTATCTTTGTCCTTACTCTTCTCTTTAACTTGCATTATCTATCAGATCATTTATTAATTATTATAAACATCCATGAAAGAAATGGTTTAATTTTAATATGTTCAGATAAATTCTGGAAGACTATCTGTTTTACTTCAGCAGGAGTATAGCTAGATTGTATCGATCCTAAGGGCTCATTAACTTGCTTTAAAGCTTTTGGGACTACAACTTTAGTTGCAAACGTAAAGAAACTGTAAAAGATTTTTCGAGCATCACTTCTAAAATCAAATATTAATGCTAACCCATCTTTCTTCAAAATACGAGAAAACTCTTGAAAGGCCTTTGCTGGATTTTGCCAGTGATGTAAAGATAATGTACTTACAAGAAGATTAATAGAATTGTCAGGAAACGGTAAAGATTCAACCGACCCTTCTTTAAAATCTATTCTTTCCTCAAAACCTCTTCATAAAAATTTCTTTTTTTTTGAATATTATAGAAACTCCTGCAAATAGGCATGATTCTACAACACTTTTACCTATAGTTGATAAGATCATTGCGGAACATCCGGAGGTCCACATGGGGAATTTAAATGCGGATAATGCCTATCTAAGAGATGATAATTCCGATGCACTTGACGAGCACGAAATTGTCAACAATGTTGTCCCTTGTAAGACGAGTTCACGCAAAATCCCTAAAAAAAGGCAAAATCAAAGGAAATGTATTGAAGGTATTTTCGGGATCATTGTCCAATGCCTTGGTTTGCAGAAAACGTGGGTTTGTGGCTTACTAAACGTGTTTAAAGACACGTATCTGAAGTTTATTGCGTTCTTCTTCTTAATAATCGTCGCTCATGAAACAGGAGTGGAAAAGATGTATTTAAACATGACATATTTTTTTAGGTAAAACAATTATATAATAGAGGTGCTAAATTAATTTTAAACAAACTCTTTAAGTTTATAAATAAAAATGATTTTATTTACACGAATTTAACATTTTTTGAAATTCTAAAGCTTGATCAAATTGAGAATTGATATTCAAACAACGAGTGTTTGCTTTAATCGCATCACCCACCTTTCCCTTTTTAAAGAACGACCGTGCTAAATTATACCACGCTTCGAAATCATTAGCATCAAGCTTTACCACACGCTTATATGCCTTTCCTGAACGTTTAAAATCTTCAGTTTCATAATGAAGGTAGCCTAAGTATTTCCAGGATGAAATATTATATCTGTTACATTTTAAGCTCTCCTTTAATGATTCAAACGCTTTTTTGTTATCTCCTAGACCGTGGTAAGCAACACTTAAATTCCTCCAGGCCTTTGAATCAATTATATCAGTTTTTGCTGCTGGTAAGAACTGTTCCAGGAATTGAGAATCAATTTTGAGAGCATTGATACACGCTGTTATTGCTTTTTTGTATTCACCCAACTTATTATAATTATCCCCGATCTTTACCCATATTTTCTTATCGTATTCATCTTTTAGATTATAATAATAATCTGTAAAATAATTTTCCAAATGTTTTCTAATTTTATCCGACTCTGGTTTAGGACGTAATGTTAACATATGTTCAAAAACATCGATAGCTTTCTGAAATTCGTTAACCTTCATAAATAAGACTCCTCTACTACTCCAAGTATAAAAATCTTCAGGATCAATTTCCAGTGCTTTTTCGATAATTACTTCGGCTTCATTGTACATTCCCTTATTTAAATACTCTATCCCCAGAAAATTTCGTATATGTTGAAATGATGGAAATCTCTCTAAAACTAATTCTAAAACATCCACCTTTTTTTTTGACCAACCGATTTTAGATAATTTAAATGATAATTCCAAATTCAAATTAATTATTTCAGTTGGATCTATGAGTGGTAAAATATCTTTAAGCGAAACAGTTTTATAATCATCTTTAAACATTCTTATAAATAATTGGGAAGATGGTATTCTTTTAAATTGAGTTTTCCTTAAAAATTGAATATAATTATCACGAGACTTTAGTGAGTCTTCTAAATCGTTGGAATATGTATCTATATATTTCTTTAGTATCTTTAGAGCTTCATCGAATTTTTCTTCTTGATCATACGCATAAAAAAGGTTATTTAAGGCGTCCTTTGAATGCGGACTTAAGTTTAAGACTCTGTTACTTACTATAATAGCTTCCTCATATTCACCCGCACCGTTATAAGCATGTGCGAGTTTATTTAAAGTCTCAAATTGATCTGGATTCAGTCTTAAACATTCTTTAAACCCGATAATTGATTTTCCGAATTTGCCTCTAATAAGCTTTATAGTTGCATTTTTTAAAATTTTGCTGGATTTATTCATCATTATCATTATTAAATTTTAATTTTTATCCTACCGAATCTGATCTGATTTCCAGAACCGCTTAAACGCTTCATTTTTCAAGAATGTCTCCGTACCGTAATAATCATCGGGAGGTTGGCTATTTATTTCACTGATTAAATCTTTACGAACTATGATAATTTCGTATCCTGTTTTTTTATCTTCATTTGAATTATATAATCGACCTTCGTAGATATTGTATAGTTGGCATCTATGATATGCTACATCTCTATTAGGAGCTAAATTAGTTGGATCAGGACCAATAGGTTGGATTATTACTTCAAAAAGGTCGTTGCTCTTGATTGTACTGGGTAAAGTCTCAATAGCATTGTCATCGCAAAATAAATAAAGATATTTTAAATGTGATAGCTCTAGTAATTCAGCTGGTATCTTCCTTAAAATAGCAAAGGGTGTACTCCCATGCATTGATAAAGAATACCATACTAAGATTACCTTACCTTCTTTGTCGATTTTATATAGCACACCATAGTTACTTGCGAACTCAAGTTCCTGATTTTTTTCATCATCAACTTCTTTTGAACCATAAAGTTCTTCCAAATACCATAGATGTTCATCATAATTTAACAATTCTAAGTGTACATTTTTCTCTAATTTACTTAATATCATCGCATCATGAGGATCAACGCTAAAAGGAAATGTCAAATCTTCTTGAGTATCATCTTTCATAAACATCACTATTTATTATGTCATTTTTTGATTTAAAAATATTTATCTTTATTTATATAGAAGTAATCTTCTGAAAAGGATATATTATCAATTATTAAAAAAAGATTTAATTAGAATTTCTTAGATAATTGTTTTAACTTCTTATCTAACCCCGAAACTACATCCTCCCATTTTTTTAATATGGTTTCAACTTGAGGTATGACAGTTTGTTTTTCTTTATATTCTAAGAAACCTAGGAATAGTTTTATGTTTTCTATTTTTACAAATGTCTCCGCGACAAATTTACGCATGTCTTGAGACTGGTTTTCTAAAACTTCGGGAATTCTTGCTTTTTCACCACGATGAGTCAGTGTGGTTAGATATTCCTCAGTACCAAGTAATAAACCATCGAGTTTAGTGATTCTATCATCAATTAGTTTTTCATAAGTTTTTACGACATTTTCTTTTGGAAAGGTATTTATAACTTCGATTATGAATTTATTACTCATTTCAGAGACTAATTGCTCTTCACTATCAAAACCTTCTATTTTATAATCGGAAGTATGATAAGAAGCTTCTACACCTTGATTAATATCATCTAATCTGAAAATTTTAAATCCAGGGTCATTCTTTAATTGAATATCGGGATCTCCTTTTTTATTTGCTTGTTCAACTTGTCGTCTAAGCCGTTCTGGGTTAAATACTAGAGATATAGCTAAGGGATTATTTGTTTGATAAGATAAAGTCGTCCTGATATCGATATGGCTCATCATGACTTTAAAGCCAGGATGCGAGTGCCACCATCCAACTGTGAACTCTCCCCGTCCGAAAGCTTCATCATCAATAATACTGAGAGCTATGTAATCCTCATCAGACCATTTATATTGATCAATTACTGCGTTTCTATCTAATTTCTGATGCATAATAGGGTAGGATTCCGTAATTATAACATCATCCCCATCATTTTTTCCGATAAAAATCCCACTAACTTCTAACCAATCATCTTTTGGTATACGTGTATTTGCAAATCTAACAGCAGCAGCAACAACGCTTAAATAGGCTTTTTTAGGAAATATTACAACCATTGTTAAAATCTCTTTTTTTTTTTAATGGTTTTTTGAGAAATACATACTAATTGTTATATTTATGTCTTTTTTATTCCAACAGAAATTAAGAAATTTCAGCTTTTATAACAGGTAAATAAAAGAGATAGAAGAAAAAAAGAAAGAATCAGAAAAATAACTATTATTTTTATCCTTTTCCTGAAATAAATGCCTTAATTCTTTAAAACAACCTATTTCGAAAAAGATCACTATTTTTCCTATACTTCTCGCTTCATTTTTATATTACATAAATAAGCATTTGCTTATTCTTGTTTCTTTCTTATATTACATAA
>CAZRBD010000168.1:0-7654 GCA_964598265.1 uncultured archaeon | reverse complement strand
GATTTGAAGTGACCTGAGCTAAAGCTATAGTAATCAAATTATATTTACGAGTAAATCTATTTATTAATTCTAAAATTTTCATAAATCTCATTTTTGCAATATTAACAGAGACTAATTGGTCCGCTATTTCTGAATTGTAATGATTATTTATGGTATCAATTATCAACACGCCATTCTGACTTTTTTCGATGAATTTTTCAAAATTTTTTAAGTAAAGAAGGAAAGCAGAATTACTCATAATTTTAGAAACCAAAATGTAATCAAACTTTTCTACGTTTTCAAAACCAGCATTTAAAGCTAATTCTTTTAACCGTTCTGGGCGAAAAGTATTTTCTGTATCAAAATAATAAACATTTAAGCTATGATTACCAATTCCCTTTAGATTAAAAAAACATTTAAATGCTTGGATGCATAATTGATGGGCAATTTGAGTTTTTCCGGTTCTATGAGCTCCAAATATCAGATAATTTCTTCCCGGACAGAATCCTCCCCCTAAAATTTCATTAAAATTTTTTGATCCCGAGTTTAATTTAAGAATAATATTTTTAATTTCTTGAAATTCAAGTACTACAATTTTTGGGATTGTAATTTGATGTTTTTTAACCTTTAGGATCTCGTCTATTTCCAAAACTATCAATTAATTCTATTTTATAAAATTTTTATTCAATTTTATTAATTTAAGTTTATACGATATATTATTTAATTTCTTTATTAAAAACGTAAAATTAATTTTAGAATGATCATGAAAAATATTATCATACTTATTCGAATTATGTCATTCTACCTTCAATGGAAAAATTTATTAATATTATTAAAAAAGTAGAAAAAATTGAAAAAAAAAAAAGAAGTCTGTCCTTATTGTGGGAAGAGTTTTGCATATTTATCGCGTCATAAATGTAAGATTAAAGAACATATTGAAGGTCCTATCGATGAAAAATCAGATATTGAAAGAAGAATTGAAAGGATTGAAGAAAAGAGAAAAAAATTCAACCGAACCTTACGAAAAGACGAAAAATCAATTCTAAATATAATTAATCAAGAGAAAGACATTTTGTTCGACGATCTATTAAAACTAAGTAATATTGAACAAAATCATCTGGAAGAGATCTTAGATCTATTATCACTACAATCAAAAATTAAAATGAGAAGAGAATTAGTTGAAGCATCATGGACTAAGCATATTTTTTCAATTACACGAATTGATTTAAAAACAGAAGATCTAAAAGTAGATAAAAATAGAAAAGATTTCATTTGGAACATGTTTTCTCGCCAACCCTGTTTTATATGTCCTTTCCGAGATAAATGTAATGAAACTAATTTAGATCAGTTTAATCCTAAATTTTGCATATGGCTCACAGAATGGTTTGAAACGAAATCAAGAGGAGAAGAATACATTATAAATTTCGATGAAATTAAATCACAATTACGTGATAAATGATTTATATTTTCTTTAATCCGATGATGTAAATCTCGTTACTTTTTTTTTGTGAAGATTTTGGTTTGTAAGATTTTAAGAATTTGAATTCCTTTTTCATTACTTTCAACAATTTGTTTAAATCTGAACCTTGGAAAGCTTTAATTACCAGATTACCTTTAAATTTTAAGAATTTAATAGATATATCAAAAACCTTATAGCAAAGATTAATTTGTTTTATATGATCGGTAAACTTATTCCCTATTTTATTTACTGAAGCATCTGATAAGATTAAATCTAATTTGCTTTGAAAGAATTCAGCGAGATATTTCTGAAATTCCGGTTTAGTTATATCAGATTTAATAATTTTAATGTTTTCGATAGGATATACTTTTTTTAGATCAACTCCCATAATTTTATAATGATCTCTGTTATAAAATTGATCTTTATAGATATTTAAGTTTTTTTCAGCGAATTTTTTTGAAACTTGAAGCCAAGAACCTGGAGCACACCCTAAATCTAAAATATAAAATGCTCTTTTAAAAAGGTCAAATCTTTTTCCAATCTCTAAGAGTTTATAGGCTGATCTTGCACGATATCCTTCTAGTTTGGCTCGTTTATAATGAGGATCTTTTTTATGTGCATTAGACTTATTATTAGACAAAGCGATTCCAATTTATTTTACTGTATTTTCAATAAATATTGCTTAATATTTTCAACATTTAAGTTTGTTTTAATCGATAAAAAATCGAAATGGGTTCTTGAACAAGCATACCCCTTTTCTTTAATACCATTGATGAGTTTTTCTAATTTTGGTATCATCGGGATTTTTAAAATCTGACATAATTTATGTATATTATAATATGAAATTGGCATACTAATTTCTTCTTTAATAATATTTAATAGTTTAGTAATTCTCTTCTTATTCCTAAATTGAGTTTTTTCAATCAAATTAGATAATTCTCCTATGAAATCTTCATTATGTATTTCACCGATCCAAAGTGGGCCCGCGTAATCAATTTTTTTATTATGACATAAAGGACATTCATGAAATATGTCTGAAATAATATTTGTTATAATTTTTCGATGCCCACAGTTATTACAATGAATAATATATCCATAATTTTCGATTAATTTAGAAATTTTCTTTTTATCTTTGACTGTGATACAAAAAACTCTTATGAAATGTGAAGTATAAAATGTTAACAAGGGAATAATTCCCAATTTATTCACGTTTGCGATACTAGATATAAAATGTATTAGTATTCTTGCTCCAATTTCTTTACAATATTCATTATGTAGAGGTTTTGATAAATATTTTCTTATGCAAGCTTTTGGCTTAATCCCAAATAAAACAGCTGTATCAGTAGCTGTTATACATAATAAACCGTTATGGCTTTGAATAGCTTTAAAAGCTGAATCCATATATAAATTTGGAGCTCCGAAGGGATCAATGGAAATAATATTTGGTTTTTGATTATTAGTATTAAGTTGAAGAAATGATTTTTGTTCTATTTCATGAAGTAATAGATTCGCATCTTTTTTTGATATCTTAATATGGGCACTATGACTACCCAATTCGTTTAATAAAATATTTTTGTAAAGCAACTCAACAGCTAATGGATTTTTGTCATTAATATATATTCTTTTAATGTTATTACATTCTTTTAACATTCTTATTGAACTTGCACCTGAGGCAGCCATAGCATCCACGATTATAAGAGAATTTTTATTAAATAAATTATTATATGCTAAAATTGCCAAATTTGAAACATCCCTGTTAATTTCCATTTTAATATTAAAAAAAACTGTCATAGATTTTGAGGGGATTGAATTTAAATCGGTGCTATGAATATAAATTTTAGCTGATCCTTCATTTATTATGCTGAAATTATTCTCAACTTTGTTATTCATTCCTAAAATCCAACTAATCTAAATTTATTTCATATATTTAAACTATATAAATCCCTTCTCAGTTAAAATAGACTCAATTTTTATTTGTGAGTTTTCAGGATGTTTTGTTAACAAAATCTGTCTATTACATATTTTCTGAGTTCTTTCAATTTTAATATCTAATGAAATCCAGTAATCCATAACCTGCCCTCCACTCTGTTTATCTATAAAGTGGTTATTAATCCTCAACTTTGTAGTTTCATTCACAATCAAGATATCAATATTGTAAAATTCATTTAAATATGTTAAATTTGCCAGTATTTGATTAAGTTGATAATTTAAATTATAGTTTGTCTCCTTTTTATCTCTATTTAACTCTATTCGATATAAATCTGTTAATGAATCAATTATAATTAATTTATAAGGGTTATCTTTTTCTTTTTCTTTTTCTTTTTTTAAAATTAAAAATTCTAAATTAAAAACTAAATTGCATAGATCAGTGAAATCATTTGGTTGTATAACAATTAATTTATCAAGATATTCTAAATAATTTTTAAAAAGAATTTTAATTTTGAAAGTGGGGAAATTTGATTTAGTGTATATAAGAATGACTTTATTACCATTAATTGTAGCATTGAGTGCCGTTTGAAGAACAAAGGTAGTTTTTCCTACACCAAAATCACCCCACACTGAATAAATACCTTTCTCAGATTCGAAATTTTTAGCTAACGTATTTATTTTTGATGTTGGGAATTTCATATAATTAAAAATTATTAATTTTGGCTAATATTAATAATTATAATTTGAGCTATAAACCCTTATATATTTATACTGAGAATTTAAATTTTTTCTATAAGTTAAATAAGGAACTAAAGCGATTAAACATTGATTTCGAAATCCTATATACTGGTAGAAAGCTTCCTACCCTTTCTTCGATTGTGTTAACTACTTTAGATGAAATTAAAAAATTAGAAAATATCCCTGAAAAATTAGTTATTCTTCCATATTCTAGCATTGATAATTTTAATCATTATATTTTAGAAATATTAGCAGCAGTTAAGATAGAATTTAAAGATTTTTATTCAGAATTAACTTTTTCTATTGATCCTGGTACTACACATATTGGAATTATAGTTTTCTTGGACGATTTTTATTTACATGCTCATACTATTTATGAAAAAGAATTATTTATAGAAACAATAAATAAATATATTATATGTTTTCAGAAAAAAAACTTAAATCTATTAAGATTAAATTTCAAAATTGGCAGCGGAGTAATACCTATAACTATTGACCTATTAAAAAAAATTTTCAGCAACTTTGAGAATAGAAAAAAGATGAAAGTTTACTTAGTAGATGAGGCAAAATCATCGAAAATTAAAATTCAAGATAAATTTAATCTGATAAAATCAAAACATGAAAGCTCAGCATTAATAATCGCAATGAGAAAAGGGATTGAAGTTAACATCAGAAATTATTTGAAAGTTATAAAGTATGGTAATTCTTATAATCAAAACTACTATGGGAAGGATGAAATAAGTTTTGAACCGATTATGGAAGGAAGTGTAAAATTGAAAGAAATAATAAGCAGATTATTAAATGACGATATTTCACTCAGTAAATCTTCTCAAATTTTAGAAGAATATAATTCTAATAGCTTTGATATATGATTTATATAATATTTTTGTGAATTTTAGTTAAACATAAATCCTCATTAAAAGAATTTTAAAAAAAGTAAAATAAAATTGATACAGATATGAGCGGCGAAAGATTAAAGAGTATTGATATTTTCCGAGTATTATGTATGTCTTGGATGATATTAGGACACTAATTTAATTGGTGGTTAAAAGTAGATCACAGTTGGTTACCTAGTATTATGACAATGATATTTGAACCAATTGGTGCGGCCGGATTTTTATTCATTTCCGGTATAAGTATTGCATTATCTTACAGGAAAAGATTAGTTAAAGTTAGAATTTCAGACGATTATAATTATAGAATGAACCGAAACTCATATTTCTTTAGAGCGTTATTTATTTTTATTATTGCCATCATTTATAATTCAACACTAGCAATCAGATTATCTAAACCGCAAATGATCTGGACGTGGTTTATCCTTTTAACCATAGTTATATCTCTATTTATATCTTGGCCTCTATTAAAGACGCCCATATGGTTAAGGGTTTTTTTGGGAATTGCGATTATTATTTTCAATCAATTTCTAGTTATTTTATTATTACCTCATAACGGTGAATCAAATATATATGGATTTCTATATCATTTTCTTTATAATGATATCACCCAGGATCCAATATTGTATTTCTTTCCATTTTTTTTAATTGGCACGGTTATTGGTGATATGATTTATAAAGCATTTTATTTGGAAAATGAAACCCAAATTATGAACAGCTCCAAAAAGAAATTATTAGCAACTACACTCATTTTTGGAATTGGATTTATTTTGTTAGGAGTAATATTTAAGACACCCCAATTTTTGATAAGAAGTAGTTTTTCTTGGATAATTTATTCTTTAGGTTTTGATTTATGTTTATTAACGATGTTTTTAGTATTTGAGGAATTAAATATTTTAAATCCTAAAAAAAGTTATAAATTCTTATTTTATTATTCATTCTATTCATTAACTATTTACTTAGCACATAATATCCTCTATTTTTTATTCTTAAATCAACTAAATGTGTTTAATATATGGTTCTTCATCGATGTAATATATATATCAATAGAGGTTATCCTACGGGCAATTTATAAAAAATGGGAAGGCTCAGCTTCTTTAAAAACACAAATTGGAAAAATAAGTTTAGCTTTAACCATATAATTTGAAGAGAAAAAAAGGTTTAAACAAGCAAAAGCCCCAATCGAGGGATGATGAATTAAATAATGAAATTTTATTATTAAATGAAAATTCAAAGAATAAAAAGTATTGACATCTTTAGGGGATTATGCATGGCTTGGATGATTTTAAATCATCTAATTAGTTGGTGGTTGAATAACAAATATTCCTGGTTACACGGGATAACTGTAATGATACTAGATCCTATTGGAGCATCTGGTTTTTTATTTATATCTGGAGTAAGTATAGCTTTATCCTATAAAAATCGAGTTACTTCAGTTGAATATAACCATCGTTGGCTACGAAATTATATCTTTTTCGTGCCTTTTGTATTTTTTTAATTGCGATGATATATAATACAACAATATCTTTATATTTAAACAGTCAAGCAATTGAAACACTTTTTATTGCGCATCATCGGTTTCCATGCAGTAAAACATTCCAATTTATCTCATGGGGAGCGAATTGTTTTTGTTAAGCCAGCGGAAAATTTTGAGGGTATTTTGGAGATAGGTAAAAACATAGATCATCGCGAGGCAAGAAAACTAATTGAGTCAGAACGCATTTCAAGGAGTAGTATAAGGCTTTTCTTTCACGATCCGAACAAATGGGGGTCAAAATTAGAAGAATTTAAGAAAAAATGGATGGAATTATTAGAGTAGATTAATATTTTCTTCGTTTATTAACTAATATTCTTCTAACTATATTATTTATAAAACAAGCGCTTATTAATAAGACTATACCTATTAGGACTAATGGCGTGGCAAATTCTCCCAATCTAAAAGGACTCTCTGGTCGTGTTGATCTATATATCTCAAAAAAGGGGCTAATAAAGTAGGTGGACGGATTATCAGATTCTGCGATTTTTACCTGATATTGAAAAGAATCCTCTAAATCCAAGGGTATATCCCATAACATTGCACCAGTGTTCGGTGTCCTTTCATCTATTACTAGTTCTAATATGCCGTCTTTGTAGAGTGTAATATTCACCATAAAAATATCTTCCGTTGTAGTAAAATAGATCCACTCAGTATCACCTGTTGGCCACGAACTTACATTACTAGGAGTTGTTATAGTAATGGTACTTGAAATTTTGGGTGAATTCATTACATTTTCATCAGAAGTCCCGTTGAATTTTTCAAAACCAAATGGTAAAAAACCAGTAATAGCTACAATTGTTAAAATTGCGATTGTTAATCTCTTTATATTCATTTTATTAAATTTCATTAATTTTTATTATCTTTTAAAGTTTTAGCAAATACTTATTTTTTCGCTTTCAATCTTAATTCAGCTTCAGCAATACTTACATGCCTTTCAAGAGGATTTAAATCTATATTATTTTTCAGCGTAATTTCTAAACATCTTCCCCCATTCTGTTTGAAAAAATTTCCTGATTGTTCGTTTCCCAATAGTGGGGTACCATAACATATCATGATAAATCATAGAAGCATAAGTCGGTCCTAGAAAGAAAAGTTCATTTCTAAATAAAGGATATAAAA
>CAZRBD010000167.1:0-7838 GCA_964598265.1 uncultured archaeon | reverse complement strand
CATCCAAGATCTAGAAATACTAAGGTTTTAATTCAAAAAAATCTATCTTTAAATTATCTTTTTAAGATTTATTATTATAAATATTGATAGTTTAGGAAAAAATGTCAAACCGAAATGATAATCAACAGAGATCAAAGGCTCCTCTAAATATTTTGCAACAATCTCAAGGATCAATAATACTGCTTAGATTAAAAGATGGAACTGAATATAGAGGACTATTAAAAGAGATCGACGCTTACATGAACATGATTCTAGAAGATGCTACGGAGTTACTAGAATCTACGCCTGTGGCTAAATACAACGAAATTTTCATTCGAGGCAATAATCTTCTCTTCATAAAACCAGATGCCTCTCAAATCACATAATTTAGAATGAAAACAGAAGATCTCATATCTTTTCAAGTAAAATTTAATTATAAATGGAAAATGGGAATGAAATAAATTTTTAATTATCATAAATTACCTGACCTGGTGTTATAGAGGTTTAATTAATTCTGAAAATAATTCTTCTTATTGAATTTAATTTCAAAGTAAAGAAAAAATTATAGTTTTTTATAATGGTTTTTTCCTAGTTTTGATATATCATTTAATAGGGATAGATGAATTTAACTCATAACTTAATACCAACTTTTGAAAGCTATGAAAACTCCTTCTATGAAGATAATATTGGAATCACTAGATAATATTATAACAGATTTTGAAAATAAAAAATCAGTTAGAATTGAATCTAAACAAGATTTAGGAATTATTTATACTCCTAAAATTATTGTTGAATATATTGTTTCAAATATTTTCAGAATTTATTTTGCTGACTTGCTCGAATTTGAAAAACTTTTTGAAAATGCTACTTATCGTAATGAAATTATTAGAAATGATGTAATATTTAACTCCCTGCTTAGAAAATTACATAATCTAACGATTTTAGATCCTGCTTGTGGATCTGGAAGATTTCTAATATCTGCAGCTGGTAAGTTATTCAAATTATATAAATTGATAAATTCAGGACTTTCTGATTTTGAAATTAAAAGAACTATAATCGAGAAAAATCTGCATGGAATTGAAATAGAAAAACAGGCTTGTGTTATTTCAAAATTAAGGTTAATTAGGTGGTTATTTTCCGATAAAAAAGTACCTCTTGACATTACCAAGATAATTACTAACAACTTAAAAATAGAGGATATTAACCATAATATCAATAAGTTAAATTTAAAGGTTAATATTTCACATAAAGATTTTCTCTTAGATAATAATTCAAATACATATGAAATCATTATCGGTAATCCACCTTATATTGAAAATAAGAAGATTAGAAAAGGTGATTATAAGAAAAAATTAACTAATCGATTTACCAGCGCCTTTCGATTATTTGATCTCTCAATACTTTTCTTAGAGAGAGCTTTAGAACTGATGCAACAACATTCTGGTTGTTTATCAATGATATTGACAAATAAATTTCTATCTGCAGATTATGGAATTAAAATAAGGCAATTACTACTAAATGAAACAGAACTTAAAGAAATAATTAATATCTCCTCCCTTCCTATTTTTGGGAAAACATCAACATACCCAATAATTATTTCTTTTAAAAAATCATCCCCTAAACGTAATAATACTATTATTATAAAAAAATACGGGAAATTGAATGATCTAATTCAAAATAGGAAAGACCATATAAACAAACTAAACCAAGCTTTAATTAAACATATACCTAGTTATGTTTTTCCCATTTATGGCAAAATTGATACAATAAAATATCTCTATAGTCATTTTAAACCGATGTCAGAGGCTGTAAATGATCTGAAAATTATTTATAGACCTTTTGGATTTATTAATTGGGCAAAACATCTTGACAATTATTCTATTGACAAAAATTCTGAGGATGATTTAATACTAATTGGAACAGGAAATGTAGGAAAGTATCATATATTATTTAATAAACCGATTAAAATTGCTCAAAAGCTCTTAAACATCTCCTATTTTAAATATCAAAAAGAATATGATAAAATTTGGCAAGAATTAAAAAACGAGAAAATAATTTTCAGAGAGATTGCTAAGGAATTGACTTGTTGTTATGATAATGGGCTATTTGTTAATGTAACTGGGTTATATTTCATTCGTATTCCTTCTTTTAGCAAAAATAAATTACTATGTCTTTTAGCTATTTTGAATTCAAATTTCATGGATACAATCTTTAAAACTATGTTTGGCTCACTTCATATGTCAGGGGGATATTTACGATTTAACGGGAGCTTTATAAAAAGGTTACCCATGCCAAAAGAATATCCTCTCTTTCTTTCTCAAATTGGAAAAATTTTACAATTTCTTTCTCAATTAGAGTATGATCTTAGTTTAATCCATAAAGGAGATCTTAAAAAATTTGATTTAACTGAAAAAAAATATAAGGAAATGGGATGCTATCTAAATTTCTTTAAAAAACTGAATAATTCCTTAGTAACAATATTATACTTAGAGAATTACTATTCAAACGCCAATGAGAAATATTACCATCTAAAAAAATTATTATATTCCAAACCTGGGCAAACAAAAATTCAGCATAAATATTTTTTACCCCGCTTTGAGATAAAAAAGTATCTTAGCTTTCAATTAGATGAATTAAAGAAAATTCTAGTAGAAATTAAAGATCTCCATGAAGCTACAATTAACAACAAAACTTTAGTAAAAGAGATGGAGGATTTAATGAAGGAAAGTAGTTTAGAACATTAAATCAGATCTCGATTGGTACAAATAATTATACTAAAAAAATTAAAAAAATAAAAGTAAATTTTAACAAAGATCCATTACTTAAAAAATAAAAAAATAAATCAAACTACATAAGTTAGTAATTATCATGGCTAAAAAAAAGAGTGCCCCTATTGATGAGGAAGGAGATAAGATTCCAAAAGGAAAAATTGATGAGGATGGAGATGAGATTCTCGATTTAGAAGATTGGGAAGACGATTTATCTGATGATATTGATTACGATCTTAGCAAGATTAAAGATGATATGTTGCAGGATGAAACTGAGGAAGAAGAAGTCGGGATGGAAATTGATGACGTTGTTAAAATGCTGAGAGATGTAAAATGTAAGCCTTGTCCCGGATTAAAAAGCAAACCAGGCTGCAAAATTGCACATGATCATGGATGTCCAAAACCAAAAAAGCCATAAATTATTTTATTTTTAATTATTTTGCTACTTAGAAAGCTAATTTTTATGTTTTGTAAGTGAAACTATTTGAACTCTCCAATTATTAAACGACTGATACTAATTATTATTGACCTAATATTTAGTTGGTATATTTTCCAAGTAAATATCCAGTTAGGAAATCCTTGTTATTCCACTGCTTTTTCAAGGTGTTTTATGCTTTCTTTAACTACTTTTTTAATTGTATATGCTCCTTTTGAGATTTATTGGTCAATATTTCGATTGTGGTCTGATCGTTGGATAAAACTTATTGCTAAAGAATTAGATACATCAGATATTGAAATTGAGGTCTCTGATGGATTTTTATCTGCAAATTTAATAAAACATAAGGATAGAATAAAAAACAAAATTAAAAATTCGATTATTGTAATTTGTCACGGTTTTTCAGACACAAAAGAAACATTAGATTATTTTTATTATCCACTCGCTTATCAAGGTTATACTATTTTAACATATGACGCAAGGGGAACCGGTAAATCTAAAAAAACAGGAAAAAGAAGCGAATTTCTAAAAAGAATCAATGATTTTAAAGAGATCATAAACTGGATAAAATCACAAGAAGAACTCTCAACTTTAAAAATTTTTTGCATAGGTTTCAGTATCGGGGCCATTACAGTATTATGCGGAGGGTTTGCAAATTCACAAATTGATAAAATTATTGCTGTATCCTCAATGTCGTACTATAAACAAAATATTCCGAAATACAATCCTGTAATTATTTTGAGTTATCTACTAAAGGGAGTAAAATTATTCCCAAAACCTAATGAAAACTCTAAAATATCTCCTTATATTGTAATTAATAATGAAAAAGCTGATCCAAAACAAAATTGGGAGAAATTATCGAGTCGTGTTATGCTAATCCATTGTAGGAATGATCGAGTAATTAAATTTAAAAATTTTTTAGAAAATAAATTAATTTTAGAATCTCCTGAGAAAAATTTGGTTGTTCTAAAAAAAGGAGGTCATTCCCAAAAGAAGAATGAATGTGTTTTAGTAGGTGTTACTCTTAGTTTCTTAAATACTTAAAATTCATGCTTTTCGATGAATTTTTTCCAATCTGAGAAATTCACAATTTTATTATAATGTTTATCCATACTTGTAAATATTACACACCCTATACAAAACATGTTAATAAAATCTTCTTTTGATAATCCTAAAATGTTACAATTTTTGTAAGATAAACCTAATCCACGCTCCACTTCAACTTGGCCATTAAAACCAGATAAATTTACAACAAATTCTTGCTTATTTGAGCCTTCTCTATATTCTTCTCTAGCAATTCTAGCTAATCCTCCTATAGGAATAACTTTTCCATCTCTCTGAGCCAAATAAATTCTTAGATCAAATGTGTGTTTCCCTTATTTCCAACTTATTAAGTAAAAATCAGCTTTCTCCTGGATTGTATATGGGAAAGAATCTCTGATTTTTATAAATTTAGCAACAAATTCTATCTTACGTTATTCAACAATATTTTTAATATTGACTGGATTTTCTCCAGCAGATATTTGCATAACTCCAGCCCCACCTGAACCTCCACTAGGCTTTATAATAAATGAACATTTGTACTTCTTCAAAATATGTTTTAATTTCTTAATTAAATTCTTCTCAGTGCCCACTTTTGTAAATAGTAGAGATTTAAGGTTAAAGTTTTTGAGAATGTTCTTACTGTAAAAACTAGATAAGTATGTTAAGGATTTATCATCTGTTATTCGAAAAATTGGATTTATGATTATAGAATTAATTTTACGGAAATCCTTTTTAATTAGTTTAATAAACTTTTTATTCTTCATTCGCCTAGCAATGCCATCCCCGAGTAAAACCCCTACTTGCCTCCCTTTATATTGTACCCACTTTTTTGAAAAAGAGAGAGTTGTATGAAGATGGTTATAATCAGCTATTAAAAATATTACTTTTGCTTTAAATTCCTTATCATAGTTATCAGTATTAAAAATTTTAACTGTATTTCCATTTTTTTTTAATTTTTTTCTTAAATATTCAATCAGAATTACTTTTTCATGAATTAATTCATCATTGACTGGAATTCCAACTAAAACAAACACTCCTCCACCTTCACTTTTAATTTTTTTTAGTGCTTGCATTATTGCTTCATAATATCCATCATATATAAGAACTTGTTGTTTTTCTGAAAGGATTGAAAGACCTCTATGAGATCCACCATTAGTTTCTAAAAGAAAAAGCTTTTTTCCTTCGGGTTCATTTGATATCATAAAATCGATGCTTCCCACATAAAAAGAATCTATTTTCTTTAACCAATTAAGATGTTTAGTTTCTAACTTCTTTAGTGCTCCCTGTCTAACTTCATCAGTAAAATTATCTTCTTGAGAAGCTCGTAACTTAGCGAAAGAAACCAAATCTAAACCTAATGAACGTCCTAACCTAATAAGCTCAAGATCATCTTTGGAAATCTCTGTAGCCATTAATTTTAGAAATTTCGTTAGAATATCCATACCCATAAATTATAATAATTACAACACACTTTATAAAAATTAGGTTTAAATTGTAAAATACATAATGAAATCTTGTTAGAAATTCTAAATTTAGAGATATAAATACATCTGATGTTTTTAGTAAAATTATAATAATTATAAATTGATGAAATTGTTAAAATTTATTTTTAATTAATGAATTCAAATGACGATTTTTTATCATATTTTGAATGCCACAAATTTTACACCAATGCCCTGCTTTAATATTATGAGGAGTTGCCCACCATTCATTATTACATTTCTTACACTTCCATAGTAATTTTATATGAACCCCAAAATAGTTTTTAGATAAACAAAAACCATTTCTCGATTTAGCTATTTCAACCATTTCCTGAATTTTATCTGGAGGAGAGATATCAAGAGTTCTCCAATCAATTTTTGAAATTCTAGTTGGTGGTATAATACCCTGTTCAATGCATTTTTTACGAATATAATCTTCTATTTCATTGAACCGTATTTTATGTAATTTTCCGTTTATTAACTCAAAACCAATTTTAATAAGTATTCTGCCATTTTCATTACATTTTTTTTGTTTCCATATATCTAATTTTTGCTGAGCGTGAAATCTTTCATTTGTTTTATGTATGAATTTAATAAATCTATAATGCTGTTCTCCTTGCCATTCAAAACTTAAACATAAATCCTCATTGTCACCATCTAAATGCATTTGAAACCCTTTCTCTGATATTAACCAAGAAGGATAAGATTTATTAAATTCTTTATGAAATATTTCCTCAAACATTACTCGGCACATTCGTTCATATAAACCCTCAGCACATTGAGGACACCATGAATCACTAATCATGATACTTTTAGGAGTTGCCCGCCATTCATGGTCACAACTCCCACACTTCCATTTTAAACGAGTATGATTATTAATATAATCCTCAGATAAACACCAACCTCCCCGTTCTGAAGCAATTCTCTGCATATCTGCTATTGTATAATCTAACCTTTGACTACATTGAGGACAACCACGCCCTTTTTGAGAAGGTGTATCTTTTAAAGAATTAGGTGTGACATGCCATTCATGATTACATTTAAGACATTTAAAATCTAATCCTATTTTATTATTAATATATTCTTCTGATAGTAATACCCAACCTCTTTCTTCTGCCAATAACTTATACTCTTCAAAAAAATCTTCTCTTATTTTAAGATCGAATTTTGCTCTATATAATGCGTCTGTTTCAAAAAAAAGTTTTACATGTTCTCGGTAAGGATTTGGAAGATCTTTAGCAGTAGGATGCCCTGTAAGTTTATAAAGATCTACAAGTTTCATGTTTTTATCATTTAAAATTAATGGAGTCATTTTAATCAATTGAGAAAAAACTCTTTTAGAATTTGCGTTAAAATCAACATAATTCGAGAACCCGTTGTAATTTTCCTTTAATATATAAAATATTTTATCCATTATAATATTAATATTAAATTGAGAAATAGATACTGACCATTTACCATCCTCCAATTCATTATAAATATGTATTATTCTATCAATTATGATTTTCCAATGATCATTATTTATAATTAATACCAAATTTCCCCGTTTTAATGTATCAAAAATTAATACTCTTTCTGAAAGCTTTCCCCCCAAAGACTTAATCACTTTTCTATCTTCCTCTGAAATACCTTTTTTTTGGATAATCTTTATTAATTTAGATTTTTCATTCATATTCAATTCTGTATTCTTATATAAATTTTCCCTTAAAATTTCCTTGAATTTATCTAACACCGAATTATCTCCATTTAAGATCTTTTGGACAGCTTCTTCCTTTATTGCCTTTAATTTTTGAGATAATTGCCTGACAGTCTTTTTTCCCTCAAGAATTAAACTTTGTTCCATCCATTTTCTACTATACTTGTCATAAGCTCCAAGAAATCTTTTCAAAGTTTCAAATAGTTCAAAAAATCTTGGATTAGATTTTTCAATACGTTCTTTTAATAATTTATTTTTATCTACTTCCAAAATATTTTTGTTAAAGAGGATAGCTCTAATTTCACAATATGTTTTAATTACAACTTCTAATTCTTCTTTAACTTCTTTAGAGATCTCCTCGTTGGGAGTTTCATGGATTAGATTATTTAGTAGAAGTGCCCATTTCTCTTTTATTTGGAAATTTTTTTCCAAGA
>CAZRBD010000166.1:0-8275 GCA_964598265.1 uncultured archaeon | reverse complement strand
TCGCCAAATGTTCTCTAAGGTTTTACAATGCATCTAAAATCGATCTCTCACATAATGAACCGACATCCTTCTTAGGAATCGTCCCAACTGATCAAGATGTGTTAGCAAAAAACTACTTTTTTACAAAAAATATTAAAGAAGGGGACATCGTTATCGTCACTAATATTGGAGCATATTGTTTAACTTTTTCTAATCGTTTTCCGTATCCTCTACCAATAATGCTTCTTATCAAAGATAAAAAGTATAGAGAAATATTTAATCCAATCTTTGATAAAGATTTTTCAATAAATTCATTATTGTAATTGAAGAAAACATTACAAAAATAATATAACGATATTACACTAATTCTAATTTTTTCAATGTAACCCTACATGTAAAACTTAATTTTAATTTGGTTAACATGCAATCATTTATAAAAAATGCGCGCAAGAGAGAAATTATCAAACCTCAGATTGATCACTTTGGATATGCAAATATTAAAATAATAGGATGTGGCGGAGCTGGAAATAACACTATTAATCGTCTGATGAAAATAGGTATAAAAGGTGCTAGCTGCGTTGCTGTCAATACTGACTGTCAGCATCTTGAAAATATTGAATCTCATATAAAAATTCTAATCGGGAAAAATTTAACTAAAGGTCTTGGAGCAGGTGGAAACCCCGAGGTTGGCAAAGCCGCAGCTGAAGAATCCAGAGAGGATTTAACCAGAGTTTTAAGGGAATCTAACTTAGTTTTCATTACATGTGGTGAAGGTGGTGGAACAGGTACGGGGAGCGCTCCTATAGTTGCAGAAATTGCAAAGCTAGAAGGGGCAATTGTTGTAGGTGTTGTGACTTTACCTTTTGATACAGAAATAGGTCGTATTGACAAAGCTAAAACGGGATTAAATCTGCTAAAACGATATGTAGATACACTTGTAGTTATTGATAACAATCGATTATTAGAAATTGCTCCTGATTTACCGATCATCGAAGCATTTAGTGTAGCAGATGAAGTTCTCGCCACAATGGTCAAAGGGATTACGGAAACAATTTCATTACCTTCTCTAATTAATTTAGATTTTGCTGATGTTAGAACTATATTAAGTACAGGAGGCGTTTCTATTGTTGGTGTTGGAGAATCTAGTGGAAAAGAAAATCGAGTTGAGGAAGCTATTAATGATGCTCTTAGTACACCTCTATTAGATGTAAGTATTGATGGTGCTAAAGGAGCTTTAATTCATATTTGTGGAGGGAACGATATGACATTAAAAGAAGCAAATTCCGTAGCTAAAAAAATCTCTGAAAAAATGGATGTGAATGACTCTATGGTGATATGGGGGGCTAGAGTATCAGACGAGTTTGATGGTCTTATAAGAGTTATGTTGATGATAACAGGTATTAAATCACCTCAAATATTTGGTAAGGGATTTTCAATAAATACTTCTGTGTATAACGCAAAACCTAAAAATTCAAAAATAGGTTTATCAGATGAAATATTCAATATTGGTGAAATTGCTTTTGATTGAATAATTTTTATTCTCCCTTTTTAAATCTCTTTATGTATGAATTTATATGAAAAACAAATTTTCACCAGATATTCAGATAGAATTGAATGAAATAAAATATGAGATTCAAGTATGGAAAAGTTTATTCGATATTGAAATAGAATTATATATTGATGGTTGGGCTATATTTTTAAGGGAAAAAAATATATATCCACGAAGTATAATCATTTTTAAATCCTACGAAAACAGTACATATACAATAAAAAGCTTTGAAATTCACCTTAAAAATTATGAAAAAGAAGAGTTCAGGGAGTTATACAGCATTGAGGGTATTAAAAATAAAAATAATTTACTGAACGAATTAAAATCGATCATCTATGGAAAAGACTTAATGAGTAAGGCTTCAAATCTCTATAGAGATAATTTTTAAATCAGCTTAAAACTCTGGTTTGTAAACCTGTCGAAATTGCTCCCTTTTCTTCTCATTATACTTAGTTTCCAGAAATTTTAAAACCACATGGTGAGGCATCCCGTTAATTAACATTGTAACAGCTTTTCGTGCAATTTGTAGATTATCGTAATCACTAATTATTGAAATCGTTTTTCCATAAACTGAAATGTAACTTTCAGCAAATTTCTCAATGGCTTTACGCATTTCACCATTTCTCCCTATTATTCGTCCTTTTATTCTTGTTATCCTTTTTTCTGATTTTCCAAGAATTGACAATAAGTTGAAAACTTCAAGTTCAACATTCTCTTCTAATAACTTCACAGCTTTAGATGGATTAAAACCTCTATTGATCGCTTTCACAACTTTTTGGGCAGTAAAAACGTTAAGTGCCATATAATTTGGGTTATCTGGTTCAGGTATTATCTCACAATTCCCAGTTTTACTATCCAAATTAATCAAAACGCCTAAAATTCTTTCAATATTACTCTTGGTTTCTCCATCTTTCCCTATTAAAACAGCAATGCGATTTTTTCCAATTTTCATATTTCTATCAAAAAAATCTCAATTTTCAATGTTTATTACTTCGTAATAAAACTTTTTTGGATCTGGAGTTTCTATTCCAAGATTTTCAAAGTATTTAAAAATATTTTTGATATCTCTTACCAAAAATACTTCTGATTTAGGATGTTGGATTGAAACTCCTTGTGAAATATCGATGATAACTGGCTTTTGGTTATGATATAAAATATTAAATTCACTGAGATCTCCATGGACAAGCTTTGCCAATTGAAATAAATCTTTTATAAAAGTCAGTATTTGTATCATCAGATCAGTAGGTTCTTTAGGTTCTTTTATAGTTTTCAAAACAGGAGCAGGAATTGATCCAAAACCAATATATTCCATTATTAGAATGTTGTTTTTAACATAAAGGGGTTCCGGAACACTTAGACCGATTTTATAAGAACGTTTAAGGTTTTTAAATTCCTTACTTGCCCATAAAAAGATTACTTTCGAAACGTTATGGGGTAGCTTTTTAAATCTTGGATCGCCAATAATATAATTCTTCATCCATTTAGAGGTGTTGCTATCAATTTTATAAATTTTAACGGCAACTTCTCTACCATTTAAGTCATATGCTAAATACACATTAGCTTCTTTACCCGCAGAAATGATACCTTCTATTCTCTCTAGTGGTCCATTTGTTAATAATTTATGTAAAGTAAAAATTGTGCGCTCATCAAAGACTGATTCAATTGTCGCTCTTTGTTTTGATCTATCAATCTTTTTAATTCTCTGATTGTCGATTTTTCTCTTTTGTAATTCATCAATACTAAAGTTTAAGGCTTTATCAACATGTTTTTCAAAGAATTTATCAAAATTTTCATCAAAAGAGTCTTTATCTTCTTCCAAGTTTTTTTCCTCTAATTTAAAAATTTCACAACTTTTTCATTAAAGAAATAAGAATAGTCTTTTATCAATTTAGTGTTATTTTCACGTCTAAGAATAACTTTATTTTTTGTAATATTCTCAATTAAATATTTTTGATCCCTTATTAATATTATATCATTACTAACTATTGGCAAAAATTTTATTAAAGTTTTTAATCTATATACATTTCTTCCTTTTTGGGAATCTCTACCTATTAGTTTTTTTGATCTTTTTAATAAAAAATGATATTTGGCTTTTAAGAATTTAATAATATATTTCATTATTTCATTAGTGCTTAAATATAAATCAACGCCATACTTTTGATCTTCAATCTTTGAAATGTAATGTTTATGGTTTATTTTAAAAATTTTTTCCACATAAGCATTAATTTCGTTTATAATTTCTTTGATCAAATCAAATTGTCTCTCATTTTTCACACGTAATTGTAAAATAGTTAAAAAATAGGTTCCCCCTCTTAAATTAGAACAGTTTTTACATAAAATATAATTCAGTTTTAGTTTTAATACTTGGATATGTTTTATGTTAGAATTTTGTATCAGCGATCCATTAATTTTTACTTTTAGGGAGATTAATAAATCTTTAGAGGAAAAAATATAACTCTCCTTGTCAAAAAAAATTGAGAAATTAATTTTATTCTTTTTACGAATTGGGTTTAATAAATATTTCTGGAGAGCCTCACTAATTATACATTCTGTATCGTTCTCTGAAGCTTCACTCCATACCTCTTTTTTGGAATAACTTCCACAATCAAAGCAGATGTTAAATGAAAAACCTTCTGGTAATTCAAATAGCGGATTCTCACTTAAATAACAGTCAAAACAAAATCCAAAATGGGTATTATTTTCTGGTGGTAGATTTTTTCCACAAATGGCACAAAATTTATTAGGCATTAGAACACCATCTTTATAGCCATCGGAACACCATTAATTAACCTAATGCCTTCTCTTAGCATAATCTTACAATTAATTGCTTTTTCAATAATATTTACTCCGACTAAGTTAAAATTTGGTGATTCTTTTAGAATAGAAATCGCATCATCTAGATTTATTAAACTTCCTCCAAAGAATTGGTTAGATATTTTTATACGTAATTTTCCCTCTTTAAACTCTTGATTTAATAATACTTCATCACAACATGCAATAGTTTCAAATTCGTCCATAACATGGACTTTTAAGTATACTTTCATTTGATACGTGTCTTTTATTAATTATTTTTCTTTTATTTCTTGTCTTGCTCCACAAGCGGTACAATTCAGATAAATTTTTTTACCTTCCCTTTGAATTTGCGTATCTGGTTTATTACAAATGCTACATAAAACATAAATCTTTGTGTAATTTTCAATTAAACGATTTAATACTTGCTCTTTGTATTGTCCTTTTAAAAATAATTGCTGACCCCTTATCTCTCCCATGGTGCCTGCCGTTTTAAGAAAGATCCCCATAAAATGTTTCTTTTCTCTGTTAAGTGTCCCTATTATTTTGTTAAAATTAGTAATAAATGTATTCCTGCTTTCTATGCGCAGTTCAACTTTTGGAATTTCGAATCTTGATAGTTTTTTTACATTATCAGGGATCGTTTCATACGCCTTTTCTAGAAGATCTTGGTAATTATAAATATCCATAATATTTTCCGTCATTTTTTAGTATTTAATATAATATAGAAATAAAATACAACATTAGAAAAATATTTTACTTTTACTAATGAGAGTATTTTTAAATCTATAAATTAACCTCATTTTAAAAGATTTTAAATTTTACTCCGACTAAAATCGTGATTATCCCATTCTTAAAAATGTCGGATTTCGCGAATATTCCGGTAAAAGGATATGAAACCCATCTTCTTTCGCAATTTCAGGAAATATTGAATAAAAATCAACACCTTTTGTCATTGTAAAGACGCGAGTTTTCCCAATCATGTCAGGCCTTCCAAGTTTATAAGCCGTATTAATCTTGAGAAGATCTAATATCAAAATTAAATAACGATGCTTTGAAACCATTTCTAACCCACGCACGTTTGCTCGTCTAGCGTGATATACGACTATATTATGAGAAAATTGGCGCTCAATTTCAGATCTAATATTCATCATTAGGATTAAATCTTCCTTTGTCCAATCAGAAGGAATAAAATCCATATTAACGTAGAAATTATCGTTGAGTTTCATTATATTTTGATTTTTTATGGACTTTTTTGAATTTATCAAAGGAATTGTACCCATTTCAAAAATCCACTTTAAAATCTCGATGGAATATGGACCAGCGTCAGCTAGAATTATCAAGGGGCTCTCGAAATCTAATGCAAAAAAATGCTTAAATGTCACTTTAAAAACCGTGTATTCGTCTGTATTGCCCGGAAATAATTCACAATAGATTGGAACGGAACGATTGCCGCAATAGGCGTAAATTGTAGACACTTTATATCCCACACCATAGCTTTTTCCTTGATGTTTACAAAATCCCGCATCCGGATCGTTATAAGAGCCTTTTTCCTTGTTGAATTGATCGCTACTATTAGAATGAACGAATTGTGCATCCCAAATCAGTATCCTATTTTTTGCTATCTTGAACTCATAGGTTTCTTCAAGCAATTCAAGGAAAAACTGCCTTAATGCTTCTAAGGGAATGACTCTTAATGCATGACTTACTATAGCTACATCAGGAAAGTAGTACGGGTCGTGAAGCACGGTTTTAAGGTAATTAGCTTGAAAATATCTAATTGCATTCATGTAGGACGTGTAATTATCAATTCCTATATGAATACGGGACAGTTCAATAATGATTATATCGTGTAAGAATCGATCTCTAAAAGAAATCCCTTTTGCTTCTAATTTTCCTTGTAAGTCATCAAAATAAGAGAAGTTATTACAAGTTATGATGTGTTCGAAAAAACCAGTAAACCCAGGAAGTGCTTTCAGCATCAATTTTTCAACCTGACTAATTCCTTTATAAGTTATCTCTGACTCGGGTACAACCGCTACATCTCGAAATCTCCTAAGATATTGAGGTTTGATCGCTGATAAATCACCCTTTTTAATAAAATGGTCGATTTTATAGAATAATTTTGTAATATCTTTCTTTCTACCACGCTTTTGCTTTGGTTTTCGAGGGACGCTATTTATAAGTTTCATCGCTGTCCTGTAATCTTTCGCGATTCTCATCACAAATATCTGTTTTTTTACCTTAAATATATAATCTGTAATTTGCATTTGGGCAAATGAATTATAATTTTTATATTTTAGAACAATCAATTGTTTTCCTCGATGTTTTATGATTAATAATCTTAAACCCAATTTAAATGTTTTGGTTCATCTGAAGCATACTATCTATAATTTTCACTGATTATAAACCCTAATTCATTCTGTGGAATCCAATTCTAAAAGAACTAATACGAAACTTTAAACATTTATTAGATTTCATATTAACTCGAAGCTGGTTTTTCCATTTTTGCGACAAAATTTAAATTAAGATATCTAGAAATTTAGTCGGAATAAGATTTAAATTTTTTAAAAATGAGGTTAATTTATAGATTTAAAAATACTCTCACTAGATATCTATTTAATTTAAAAAAACAGTTTTGACTTAATATAATTAGATTTTTTTATTGGTGACCTAGTTTTCTCAATAAATTTAAATATAAATTCCAAGTTAAGAATTTAAGAATTAAGTTGCTTTTGACGAGTTTTTAAATAAAGATTAAGAGTTTTTCTAAAATTGATTTTTTATTTTTACTAGGCGGTTATCACATTGATTAGGGATGTCCTTCTAAAGCTTGGTGTCTATGGAGATGGGGGCGTAGGGAAAACATCTCTTGTCAACGCCTTCTTTGAAAAAGAAGTTCCTAATGATTACTCACCTACGTTTAACAGTAAAATTACTAAAAAAGATTATTCTTTAGAAAAAACTGGAGTAGTTTTTAAAATAAATATTTGGGATGTTGGAGGAAATAGAAACATTAATCCTAACATTAACCCCGCATTTTTTACTGATGTTGACCTTGCTCTTTTGATATTTGATTTAACACAACCGGAAAAAACACTAAAAACACATAAAAAAAACTTTTTAGATAAATTAATAAAATATTCTGAAGAGCCTTTAACCCTTATTGTTGGTAATAAGCTAGATAAACTCTCATTAAATGCCCGTTTTAAAAGAGCTATAAAAGATTTTTTGGGTGAAAATGCACGCTTTTCAATAATATCAGCAAAATCTAATGTAAATGTCAAAAATTGTATAGAATTATTAATTTATACATATTTAAAAAAAGCAGAAATTCTAACTCCAGATATAGTACCGGAGAATTCTACTTCAGAGTTTATGGCAAAAATAGGAAAGAATGAGAATGAGCTTCGAAATCAGTTAGTAAATTTGAGCACGATCCAATCGAAATTTCGTGAAATTAAATCCACTGTTAAATTTGTAGATGAACCTAAAAAAGAAGATAAAAAAGAAAAATATCAAGAATTTATTCAAAACGAGCTAAAAAAGATATCTTTACAAAAAAAGACAGTCTTGGATAAATTCTTAAAAATTATTATCGATTTAGAAAAAAATATAAATCAAATTAAGAAGCAAAATATTAAAACTGGTGTAAAATTAGTAGAAAATTTATTGCCTTCACTAGAAAACTCGAGAAAGGATAGTGAACAAAACTTAGACCGATTATTAAAATTGAACAGAGAAGAAAATGAATTATTGATAATTAGTACCAAATCAAGAGCAGTTGAGATAGAAGCTAAGTCTAAAGCAGAAGAATCAGATCTTAGAGTCAAAAAAATTAAAGCAAAGCCTATACCTAAAACGAAAATTTCTCCTACTAAGGTTAAGGAAATTAAAGTAAAAACTGCACCTAAGGTAAAGGTAGCTCCCACTAAGGTTGAAGAAGTTAAAGTAAAA
>CAZRBD010000165.1:1738-8285 GCA_964598265.1 uncultured archaeon | reverse complement strand
TTCAAGATTCTTTATTTTCACGGTGGAGTGCCTGAAAAGAATAGAAGGGAAATTGATATCAAATAACTCTAAATTAAATTTTTAATACGTTTAGCACCTTGTATCGTGATGTAGAAGAAGAAGTTAAAAGATATATTCATACTACTGCTGAGGAAGGAGGTTATTTCGTGGGACCAAGCCATAATATTCTGAACGTACCATGGGAAAATATCTTAGCGTTTAGGGCTGCGATTGAAAAATATCGAAAATATCCACTGTTTATACCAAACTAAAAATCCTAATTTTATTTTATTTTCATCTAAACAGCTACGATTTAATCTACCAAAAAAAGTTTTAATCTCTATTCACTTTTTCTCTACTATATTGGAGAATTATAATTTTAAAAAAGGACTGCTTTATAGCATTCTCGGTTCACTCTTAATTTCTTTACAACCAATCATAGCAATTTCAAGACCATCTGTTATTGATCCTTATATTTTTGGGGCTGTCGTTGCCTTAATTGAAGCTATTATCTTTCTTCCTATATATTTAATTGAGAGAAGAAAAATTAAGAAGCAAATTTTAAACAATCCACTAAACCATGAAAAATATGACTTGTTATTAAATGGATGGAAAAGAAGGGAGAATCTAAAAATATTAATAATTGTTGGAGTAGCTTTCTCTTTTATTCCAATACTTTTATATATTGGATTTGATAGTGCGGGTGCTATAAACAGCTCTTTAGCAATGAAAACGGAAATTATCTTTGCCATAATTTTTGGAAATTTAATTTTTAAAGAGAAAATCAATAAGATCCAAATTTCCTTTTGCTTCTTATTATTCTTTGGGGTTTTATTGTCAGTTACTCAAGGTTCTTTTGATGTTCTATCCCTCAATATCGGTGTTATTATCCTTGTTCTTACAGTGTTTCTGTTTACTATTATTCACTCTTTAACCAAAATTGGACTACAAAAAAATGAGATATTTTCTTCCCAAGTTGTCTTTATCAGAAATCTTTTTAGTGGTATTTTATTGATTTCTACATATTTCCTTTTTTTCCCTTTAGAAAATATTAGAATTTTGTTGAATCCTGAAAATTTAATTTTTTTTCTATTAATGGGCATAGATTATGGTTTTTCTCTATTTTTATGGTACAAGGCATTAACATATTTTCATATAGGGAAGATAACAATTATCGGGACATTATCTCCAATCGCAACCGCGTTTTTCTCATTCCTCTTCCTAGGAGAAATTTTCACATGGTATCATCTCATTGGAACAATAATTATTATTTTTTCAATTATCATGATCATAAGACAAAAAGAGGAAAATTAGTAATTTCTATAATTTTTAATTAGTTATTCAATTTTAATAGTAGAGACATATGTTATTTTCAATGATCCAAGAGTTTATTGATTAAAAACAAAATAAGAGTTGGAAAAAAATATGGAGAAAAGAGCAATTCAAGATTACTATTCCGATCAAATGAGTCATTGTTATGGTTGTGGAAGATTAAACGATTTTGGTTTGAGAATTAAAAGCTATTGGAATGGAGTTGAAAGCATTGCTACTTTCAGACCCGATTCACACTATACTGCATTTCCAGGTTTTGTGTATGGTGGTATAATTGCTTCAATAATTGATTGTCATGGTACTGGAACCGCTGCCGCCGCGGCTTATGAATCTGAAGGACGAGATATGGGATCTGAACCCGAATTAAGGTATGTAACCGGTTCTATTCATGTAAAATATATAAAACCAACACCTATAGATACAGATCTATTATTAAAAGGAAAAGTAAAAGAAATTAAAGGAAGAAAGGTCATCGTGGAGGTATTACTATTTGCAAATGAAGAATTATGCGCTCAGGGGGAAGTAGTGGCTGTTAAGATCCCGAAAAATATGATTTTAAAAAGTAATTAATTGATTTTACTTCATTCCATTAACTTCTCTTTGATTTGTGAGACTAATTTTTCTGATTCTATAGAATCAGTCAAAAATTCTATTTTATCTGGAGAATCTATTCCAACTCCTAACTCCACCGCACGTTTAATTTGGGTTTGCTCGAAAATTGACCCCTTCCTTACTTTTGGGGTCGTTCCTAAGATTCGTAGTAAAGCTACTCCAACTGCATCAATTGCTACTTTATCTGTACCCGCAACAAAAACATTAGCATCGACTCGAGTACCTTCCATTGGTCCCCCATCAACAAATGTAATAATTCCATCCATTACAATTAAATCAGGTTTGTAAACACTATTAATCTCCGCGATCATATCTCTTTGAAATTTACGCGAAGCGTGCAATTCACTCATGTACGTTTTAGGTACTAATCCAACCGCATTTTTTAGTGAAAGTGTAAAGTGGCCACCAAACATGTGAGTCTTCAAACAGCAAGTTTCAACAATGCATTCGGCTTCATCGTATAATTTAGGAAAGAGGAAGCCATTTTTCCAATGTGAGCCTTCGGGATTTTTAAGGATAAAATCTTCTTTTGGTAGCTTTTCCAAGTTAACAATATCGAAACCTAAATCTTGTGCTATTGTATTGATTCCTATTTTCTCAAAAGCTTTAGCAGTATCCACTGGACCACTTCGTTCAGCAAGTGTAATTGATTTTGCGCCCATTTCCTTTAACTTTATGATAAGTTGCTTAATTGTTTCCATTGAACTTGAAGCAGGAGGAGGATCAGCTGTATTGAAATTTGGTTTGAAAATTACATTTTTATCTTTAACTGGATTGATTCCTAATAACTCTAAGGATTTATTTACCCCATTAACGCAATCTTTAGTTGATATAACCGCTACTTTTGTCATATTATTCCCCGTTTTTTATTGTTTTAAAATTTGTTTGTTATAATAATAAATAAAATTAAATTAGAAAGATAATAAGACAAAACACAAGTTAAAGAAGTTTGAATATATTCTTTACTATTTCAATAGGTTTTCTATTTTTAAGAAGAATTTATCTGATTATCTATTTTTTAATACATAGCAAGATTTACAATCAAATTGAATTTAAAAATGATTGATATAGAGGAAATTTATAAAGATGTTGATAAACTCAACATAGAGGAAGTAATGAGCATAATAAAAAGACTCATTAATATTAAGACAGTTGTACCCCCAGGTGATAATTATCAAGAATATGTTGATGTTATTTCTCCTTATTTCGAAGCCTTAGGTTATTCCTTAGAAGAAGTAACAGTACCAAATAAATTAATTCAAGAGATTCCACACGATTTGAGGGGACCTCGTGTAAATCTTATAGCTAAAAAGGATTTTGGTCAAGATAAGGATGTAACATTTTATGGTCACATGGATGTTGTACCTGCACCAACCGAGGGGGTTGAAGAATGGCGATTTCCTCCTTTTGAAGCAAAATACTTAGAGAATGGGAAAATTTATGGACGGGGTGTTTCTGATATGAAGGGAGCTATGGCTTGTTTAATACTAGCATTACAAATAATGGAAAAATTAGAGCTTACTCCAATCTATAACATCTCAGTTATGAATTGCACAGATGAGGAAATAGGTGTTTGGCCAGGAATAAGATATTTAGCTGAACAAGGATACATAAAAGGAATAGTTTTTTGCATGGAATGGCAAATTCACCCTACTATACTTGTCGCTGCTGCGGGAACTTTAGATGTTACGGTTGAAACTATAGGAAAAAGCTGTCACTCAGGTATGAATTTCTTAGGAGTGAACGCATTGGAAGAAATGGTTCCAATATTAGTAGAACTTATGGAACTGAAAAAAATTGTTGAAAATCGTGAAAGTAAAGACATACCTGGTTATCAAAAACGAAATCTAACTCCTATGTTTAATCTTGATATTATTCGATCAGGCACGAAATCAAATATAGTACCAGATATTTGTCAATTAGTAATAAATCGAAGGATAATCCCTGATGAAGAATATTTAGAGGTAAAACAAGAAATTATAGAGGCAATAGAAAGGGGAAAAAAAAATAGTAAAGCATTAGAGGTGAAAATGAAATTTAATTATATGTATCCTTCCCTAAGAACAGACGTTAATTGTCCGGGTATTACCAGAATGAAAGAAGTTATGAAATTAGTGCAAAATATTCCCGAAAATAGAATTAACTATAGGGGAATGGCTGGATCATTAGATATGAGTTTTGTTGCCCAGATTTTAAACACAAAGGATATTATAGTTCACGGTGTGGGGAATCATGATTCGAATGCTCATGGTGTAAACGAAATGATTGAATTAAAAGATATTAAAACTTACATAAAAGAAATTTTAGTATTCTTATGCGTAAATTTTTAGGGAAATTATATAATTCTGTTTATCCTATTAGAGTTTAGTAGAATTCAGAAGATTATATTTAAATTTAAATAAATGAAGATAGGAGGTATAATATAATGAAAGATTTAACTGTAATTTTGGAAAATCGACCAGGAAGTTTAGCGGATCTGGGTGATGCACTTGGTGAAAATGGTATAAATATGGAAGGATTATGTGGATTTCCATTAAAAGATGAAGGAATTGTGCATATTCTAGTAGAAGAAGAAACTACCGCCAAATATGTACTTGAAGCAGCTGGTTTTGAAGTACGTGCTATTCGTGAGGTACTCGTTATAGATATTGGCAATATAGTGGGAAAACCAGGCACTGGAGGGAAATTAGCTCGCAATATTGGTAATATTGGTGTCAATATTGACTTAATTTACTTTGCTGAGAATAACAGAATAGTTCTCGGTGTAGACAATTTAGAGAAGGCCCAAGCCGCTTTGGAATGAGTTTTTCGATTAAAAATATATTTTCAAACTTTATTTTTTTATTGCTTTTTCCTGCTCTTTGATATGCTCTTCTTCATCCTTATAATGTTTTACAGGTTTTTTTTTGAAAAATCAATTGGAACATCAGAAACTACTCCATAATTAAAGAAGTAAGGTTAAGGGAAACAATTTGGCTTTTTTTTTTTTTTATTATTATAACAAGTTTAATCCTTCATTAATAGCGGTTATAATGAAAGGATTTCCATTCGCTTCCATTTTTTCAAATTCTTCTTTGGTATAAATGAATGGTTCAATATTTAGATCGTATGGAACTAAATCAAGTATATGACCGATTCTATCAAAAAATCTTTCTTTAAAATCTCCTACAATAATTAAATCTATATCGCTATATTCATGAAAGTCTCCTCTCGCATAACTTCCATATAAAATAATTTTCTCGATGTTAAGTTGATTTATTATAGCATGAAGAAAGGTTTTCAAGCTTTCTCTAATATCATTCCCATTGAGTGAATAATCTTCTGAGCATATTTTACACATAAATCTGCATCCTCCAACGAGTAATATTCATGAGGTACTTCATCAGGAAGTCCATTTGGATATCTAGTAGGTATATAATATTGATCTAATACTTTTACTTTTCTTAATTTGAAAAATTCATCGTTAATTTTTCCCCATTCCTCAATAAGTTTCCTAATTGAATGGGTAACTATAGATCTTTTCGATTTAAGAAAAGAAATGCTTTCAATGCCCTTTCAGCTGATTGCGGAGCTTGAAAACATGCCCATTCATAGTTTTCATGCTCCTTACTAACCTTAGCTGATTCTTAATCATATTTAGCTTGTGTAAACCAAATATTTGAATATCTTTCGTTATTTGCCATGTCTTCTAATAAATTTATAGAATTTTATTCTAATATTCTTTTAGTAATTAGATATTAATTTGATAGATATAACAATTTATTTTAAGGATTATTTATAAGAGTATTAGGTTTATTTCCTCATAAAGAGTAGCGATTTTTTTTATACTAAGATGATTATTTGGATTTTAGATTCAGAATCGGGCATTAAATTATTGTATAGATCCTTTTTGAAAACAGATGCGGATGAGGATATTGTTTCTGGATTTTTAACGGCTTTTAATCATTTTTCTATGATAGAATTCAAAGAATCATTGGATTCTATAGAAATGGGAGGATTAAGATGGGTTTATATTCTAGAACAAGATTATCAATTACTTTTTGTAGCAGCAGACACTAAACATATAAAAACTGAGATTTTAAAAGCTAGGTTGAACGTTATAAAAAATGCGTTCATCAAAAAGTTTAAACCAATTTGGAAAAAGAATGGACATTGGGATGGAAATATCAACAGATTTCAACCATTTCTTAAAGAAATTGAAGATTATTATAATCACTGGGGAGAAGTAGAAAATTTAGCTCAAATGGCTGATTTTTTTGATATTCTGGGGATTTTTCAAAAAGTCTTAATCCAGATAAGGAATATAATCGAGAAGAAAATGTACAGTAAGTCAAAAAAGATGGTGTTAAACAAAATTGAGTATATGTATAATGAGTTTAAAGCTGGAGAAGAATTCAAAAAGAATCCTGAATTAGAGAATATTTCTTTCACGAAAGATTCTTGGTTTAACATTATTGACATTGATTTAATAAAGTGTGATATGGAGTTAGTTATTAGTAGTTTAAAATCAATTCTTAGTCAAATTATAAATATTTTAAAAGAAGTTAAAGGTAATAACTTATGTTTTAAATATTTCAGCGAAGTAAATATCTATGCATATATC
>CAZRBD010000165.1:0-1728 GCA_964598265.1 uncultured archaeon | reverse complement strand
TAATATTAAATTATTTAAAGATTTCAAATTAGATAAGTTTTTTTTTGAACATTTTTTATTGATGTAAATTATGTAAATAGGATGAGACTGAATTAGCTAAATAAAATAGTAGCACATTTATTAAAAAAAAATAAGAAGAAAATTGGTTTGTTTGGTTTACCCAATAGTTTTTTTAAGAGATTTTACTTTAATAAATTCTTTAACTGTGTTAGTAAATTCTTTTCTAATGATACTTTGATATATATGATGTCTTTCTTGGAAAGGAATCTTCTCATCTCCAAAATAAATATGTCCTAATTTCTCGGATTTAGAAAATTCAGAAAAATTAATTACAATGTTCCTAAAATTAATAGGTTTTTCTACATCAATCTTTTTTCCAGGGATAGAATGAGCTTTTTTTTTAACAGTTTTGGAGCTCAATTTTTCTTACACCTTTTTGCTATTTAGTTTATCTTGAACTATAAAAATATAAAGAAAAAATAAAGTGAAAGACTGCTAATTTTCTCATTCGGCAGTGCTTTCGGTAAACTCATTCAACATAATAGCTTGAAAAATAGGATGTGTTCCATTAAATTTAATAGCTATTTCAATCCCATCATGTATATATAAAACTTTTGTGGACTTTCAAAAATCAGAAAAAGGAATTATGATCTTATTAAAATCGATAGAACCCTCATAAAGGCGCTCATATTTATAGATAAAATAGGGACTTTTTTCTGTTTGAGAACTCATGATTCTAATTTTTTAATAATTTATGTAGTTTACTATAAATAGAACAGAATTATTCAATTAAAAATACCGTTGGCATAAATTTGAAGTTTTTAATTGTTTAGCAAACTATTTTAAAAAATTATCGACTTTTTGAATTTAAAACATAGAAAACAAAGGGAGGCCCCTGCCAATAAGCTTCATATTGAAGCCAAAATTTTTTAAAGGTAGAGTAGGTTGTTCTTATGTGTAATTTCTTACACAACCAAAAGACAAAAATCCAGGGGTTGACAGGAGCCTTAGTTTTTTAATTTGATCTACTCACCTTTTATTAGGGAAAATTCTTGTCTAATACTATTAAAACACTTATCCTATTTAAAAGTTATATAGAGTTTTAAATTCTTTAGTTTTTTTTTATAAACATTTATTTGTTAACACTAGGTACTTGTGAAGGATGTATAAGAAAGTTTTTGAAGAAAAAAGTTTTTTCTTGAATTCTAATATAAAAAAATGAGTCCTATAATCCCTATAAAAACACCCAAAAAAATTCTGAACAGAAATAAATTCTTTTTATGAGTTGTTTCATGACAATATTTTTCATGTGAACTTTTTAAAATGAATAAACTAAAAACAGAATTTTCTATTCTATATAAAAATGAATTATCTCAAAAAGAAGAGGTGATAATGCTAGGAAAAAGGAAATTTATATTTATTTAACCCAAGTTCTACTTGCATTATCTTAATATCGTTTTGAAGGCTTTTATTGAGGGGAATACCTTTTTTCTTTCTTCTACTTTCAACGAGAAATTCTTTTTCACCAGCAGTATAAATTCGTTCTTCACCAGGAATTTTTCTAGAGCTCCTCAGATCCCTCATAATATTACCAGCTGTCTTTTTAAATGAATCTATGCCGATAAAACTTTCAGTGTTAATTGCTAAGAAAAAATGGCCGACTTTTAATCGTTTTTGGCCTTTTTCAACTATTCCAATCGTATCCCTTAAGTAAATTCCTTCTTGGAG
>CAZRBD010000164.1:0-8302 GCA_964598265.1 uncultured archaeon | reverse complement strand
AACCAAGATGTTCCATTGTTATATATTTCATTTAAATCTTTGGGAATTTGAATTACTTCTACAATGGCTTTCCAAAATAATATTTCCATATTTTTTATCACCTTTAATATTTTTAATATATTTATTCTAAAATGAGTGTATATAAACAAAAAAATGAGAAAAAAAAAAAATTCAACACTCACCGATTTAAAATAATTTATATCTTTGAGTATCCTTTACAATTATAAGACAAAAATTGAAGAGAAAAAGTTTGAAATTGCCTTCTGAGAAAGAATTCAAGTTTAGTGATTACGTTATAGATACATTGAAAAAAATTATAGTTGCATTGATAAAAATCGAAAATTATTTAATAAAAATAAAGGAGCAAACTAAAAGGGAAGACTTAATACAATTTATTTCCCAATTATTATATGATTTCGTCCAAATAGACGGTGTGTTAAGAAAATACAGTAATACTGAAAATACCCAATTCCAAAAATTACTTTATATCTTCGCATCGAATTTTTCGGATATTGTTATATATTTCGATCAAATAGAAGAATTTCTTAATGGTTATAATGATACGAATGAACAATACTCAGAATTTCTTAAATTTAAAGATTTAAACACTTTTAATACCATTCAAACTCGAATGAATGAATACATTGAAGAGAATAGATTCGATAGTGAAATCATATTCGAATTTTTAACAAAGACAATTATGAGTAACAGTCCTATAGTTAGGGATTCCGCAGCAAAAACTCTCATAAGTAATTATCCTGTTAAATCTATACCATTACTAAGAAAATGGGCAGAAAAGGAAGTATTTATTTCAGTAGCTAGAAACATATGGAAGCACTTAGATAAATCAAATTATGAGGAACATCATCAAATTCTAAATGTACTGCTTCATAAAATATCAAAATACAATTATAATCTAGATCCAAATGAGGTTAAATTCTTATTAGACTGGGATGAGGAGGAGTTCGAATACCAATTCCCTTGCTTCACACAATACCTTTATAACGGTTATATGGAGTATTTAAATAAAAAACCCATCATAATAAGAAATGGATTATATGATAAGCAAAAAGAATATTTCCTAGAAATTCCAACTGCAGTTCATTATACTTTCTTCCAACAAAACAAAGGTTGGACAGGGAGTGCTGTTGGAGGTCTGGAGACTACAATATTTAACGGGCATATATCAGGCTTAATTTTAGACTATGTTATTAAAATACCTGAAACTATAGGATTACTCTCAAAACTTAAATATTTATCTATTGAAAATAGTAAGGAACTGTCTGTACTGCCAAATTCAATTAAGGACCTTAGAAATTTAAGATATTTATATTTTTGTGAGACGGGTCTAATGAAACTACCAGATTTTATAGCAGAGCTCCCAAAACTGAGATATGTTGGCTTACAGGGCATTAAATTAAATAGCATACCTGAATGGGTTAAGAAAAAAGCTCGTAAATATCATTCACTGAGATATATTAAGGAGGGGGTAAATAGAGATGATGCTTACGTATTGGGATTATTAGAAATTTTAATAGGAGTGTGTATTGATAACGTAAGGAAAAAGGTGATAGAAGATGACATAAGTTATCATAAACTGCAGAAAAGTTTGCATCTCCAGACTGCTGAATCCAAAACCGACATTAAATCTAAAATTGATAATGAAGATTATATTAAGAGTCAAATTGAAGAATATTTTTATGATTTCCATGGAACTACTAAGTTTTATAAAATAAATGATGAAGGTTATGTAACAGGGATATCTATCATTAACAATTGTATAAATTTTATCCCTAAAGAAATAAAAAACTTAAAGTATCTTAACAGGTTCTTTATCTTTCAGAGTTCGGAGTTTCCGGTTACCATACCTAAGTCTGTAGAACTCTATTTGAAATCAATGGATTTTTCAATTTTTAAACCTGATCTGAGAGCAGCTCAGATTAGAGATATTACAGATGAATTAGAGAAAAATAAAGGAGAAAATAAAAAAAAAAATAATAAGGGGACAGATCTTAGCACCGACTCAAAACCTTTAACCACCATGACAGAGGAAGTTTTCCAAAATTTAAAGGGAATTCATACTAGGTTTAAAACCGAGAAAGCTTTATTAATGGTTAAAAATGGTTATCAAAAATGGATTCCCCTTCAGTATTTAGTAGAGGAATATGAAATTGGAGTCACTGTTGATATTAAACTTAACAAAGGGGGAGTATGGGTAGCCAAGAAACCTTGGGAAGAATATAAGGAGGATTAACCTTGGATATTGTAAGATTTATGCTTTTCTAATTTTCAAAATACTCGCGCATTATAATTCTAAAATTTTATTTACTTAGTGTTTTTATTTGTTTAAATTTGTCTTTAAGTAAAACTATTGTAATTAACCCTATTAATCCAATCAATATCATGGTGTTATAAATTAAGATTTCTTCTAATTCTAATACAATTGTGATTCCCTTACTTCCAATATTCTCACTTAGATCTTTTGCATAGAATATGATTGTAACGTGTCCGTCTGGTAATTGTTCTCATAAGGACTGATTAATGGTTCCCGTTAATCCGGTAAATGTCACATTTGTAATGCCGCTATCCAGAGTATACCAAGTACGATCTAAATTATCCTCAGTGATCGTTAAATCAAACGTAGGAGAAAAGTTAACGAATAAAATAGAATCTAAAGTAAAAGTTAAAAATAATTAACCAGATACTAAAATAAATTTGTCAGTTTTATGCAAAATTCTGAAACCAAGTCATATAAATCGTAAGCTTTTGTCTTTATGGTGGAATTATCGGAAAGAATATGGTCAATTTTCTTTAAATAATTATGTAAATCACTCCAAGTAAAGGGAATCTTATTATTATTAGCCAAGTGTCTCACAAAGTGGCTTACTTTGTCAAATTTTAACTGATTTGCCCCTGTTTTTTGAGTGTATGCTTTATATAGTCTAGTAAAAAATTTATTCATCACGTTCGTGCCTTCCTCCACCATTTTTTCAAATTTTTGCTTTTTACCATAATAATATACTTCAAATATTGCATAATTCAAGTGTCCTATCATCTCTGCTAATTCTTCTTTATAAACAGAGTCGTCAAAATATATTGCTTGGGGATTCTCCTCAGCTATATTCGCTTTAAATGGATTATATTGCCCGTTCCCTTCCATAATTTCAACCTCGACCTTGATTGGTTGGTTCATTTTGGTTTGGATCTCATCATCTAAGGCTTTTTGATAATAAATACCCACCTTATAAACAGTTCGCAGGGATTCTCCTCCACTTGCCTTTGGTGGATGACCTTCTATTAAATATTCATGGTTAAGAAGGATTTGAAAAATGTCATTTCGAATTGCCTTTTTCTTTTTCATATTATTAGTTCTTTTAGAGGCTCTTGGAGAAATATATTTCAGTAAATCTTCTTGTAAAATACGCTTAGATAGATTACCTATATTATGGACAATCCTTATACTATCAAGAAATTTTTTTACATCTTCAACAAATTCACTATAAACCCCAAAATCCTTTTCAAACACAGTTTTTTTTAATTTAGCAGATAATTTTTGTTCAGATTGTTTTAAATTATAGCCCTGTCCTCCCATGTACTCATAAATTCTTTCATCAGAAAGAGGAAGCATCTTTATCATTTTTTTAATTTCAATTTCTCCAGGATAGGGTTGAAAAACATCATTTCTTTTCACAATTACTTCATAATTGCGCATGGTCATAAGATATTCGATTTGATATGTATGATTTCGTCTGGTAGAATAGTATCCGGTGCCATGCAGTTCCTGTAACTGCATTTTATTTTTTAAAACTGCAATATCACGAGAATCGGTTGCTTGAAATGTAATAATATTTTTCAAGTAATTAAACACATTCGGATGGAGATAGTGGATCTGGTTTGCTGAACAGATCAATCCAAATCCGTTGCGAATAAGGGGGGCTAATAATTTGTCAATTTTTCCGAAATTTATGTTATTAATGCTGGAATCAATGTATTGTTGACTGAAAAATAAATCAATATTGGGGATGAAAAGAATCTTTTTGTAATATTCCTGAGAGTGATTTGTGTAATGAATAAATTTAGACAAGATAACAAATGTCGCAAAAGTTTGCTGTTCTAAATCCTTTAAGTTTGAGAGGTCAATGATTATAGTTTTATCAGTTTTAATAAAATCTAAAGGAGCAACATCATTTTCATATTCAAGGGCTTTATCAGTAAAAAATACGCTCTGATCTAAAAAATCCTGAAAAATATTAAGTAAATTTTCTGAATAGAAATTCTTATCAAATTCAGGTTTTACCGCCATGTCAAGTGCAATTGAACCCCAATCCAATTTTTCATTCTCTCTAAGTGTTTTTTTTAGCAGCTCGATTGTATTATTTTGCGCTTTAAAAGTTAAGGCAAAAACATCATAGAAATAGTTTAAATATTCAAAATTATTAGGATCATATTTAATTCCGCTATAGATGAGATTAACATTAAAAGATTGCCCAAACTTGAAATGAAGAAAGCTGTCTTCATAACGCGAATCTTTAAAATAGCGAATCAATTTAGACCAATCCCCCGTGTAATCAAACACTACAGAGGGAATCTCTGCTTTTATTAATTCAGAGACAATTTTCATCTTCAAGTGCTCTCTCTCCTCTAAAGTACCATTTGTAATTAAAAGGTGTTTTAATTGCTTAGAAGTAAAACCCATAGGCACTTCTTTTTCTAAAAATTCTGTATTAATAGTATGCCCGATGGTGATAAAATTCTCTAAGTGTAGTGGTGTATTAAACTCTGCTGCAATCCTCGTCTCTAAACCTTTCCTAAATTCATTTATAAGATTTGTAAATTCACCCAATTTTTTTCCTTGAAAATAAACGTGATTCAAATGAGTACCGCTTAATCGAAATAAATTATTTTTAAAACATTCATTTTGAAAGCCTGCTATTAATCTTTGAGATTGAAGTTGGGTTAAAGAAAACTTTTTAAAATTATTTTGAAACACATGCCCCATATTTTTCGCATTATAGTACAATTCATTTTCTATCTCAAACATGTTTTTTTTCAGGTCTTCTGTGGTGGTTGTATTAGTAAATTTATAGGAAGAAGTGGAAATAGTTATACTCGTTTTCCACACACCCGTCCGTTTTTCTATCCAATTTAAATATTCAAGGTCGGGATTCTTATAATAACGGGTGTCTTCTCCATCAAATGTGTAAAAAAGGATTCCTTCTAAATCATCAATCGTTTTATCATTCAGCTGTTTTGTGCATTTAGTTAAAAATTCTTTTTTTTCAATAGGTGCTGCATTTAAGGTATAAATAAAAGGAGTCTTCTGATTATTCATTGCCCTAAAAAACTTATCGGGCATTGCAAAGCTCGGTTGAGTTGCGCTCCTAAGAGTGAACATTTTTATACCGAGCAATAAAATATTATTGATATGAATAAAAAGAGCATCTTTAATTTTTTTGAAGCGATAAAATCTCACACCTGAAAAGGGGTTTATTTGAGTTATATTATAACGTTTAATATTTAAATTACTAAAAAATAATAATAATTCCCTCCACCATAGAAATAATGTTAAACATACTAGAGCTGAATCCACAGCTAAAATATAAAGGAAAGGAACTTTGAATAGTAGTAATATTGAAGAAATCAATCCAATTATAAAAGCTATAAATATAAATCTGAAGATTATTTTTAAAGTTTTACCATCTAACGTGGATATTTTTTCATTATTTTGAACATTCTTGATGGGATTTCCGTAAATAAGTGTTCGAACAGCATTAATTAAATCTTCTGTGTCCTCTTCTTCCTTTACTTCTTTATTAGCTCTTCTTTTAAGTAAGGAGATTTTAATATGATGAAAATTTGCACTAAAGTTAGATTTTAAGTTTTTTGAATAAATAATAATGGTTTCTATAAGATTATTTAATTTACTGGCTGATACTATTCCTTTTTCAGCACAATATACACTAAAATATATAAGTGTCCTATATGAATTAATACTATTAGTTCTCAGTTTTCTAATGTATAAAAGCTTCTTTTTATCATGAGGTATAGTTTCTTCTAACTTAATTATAGGTTTTTGAACTACCTGATAATAATATGGTATCTTAGATTCATCTAATGAGTAAAGAAACTGATTTATCGAAGGTTTTATATTCCCTGCCGCAAGCACTTCCACCTTAAAAATACGAGTCGCTATTGTAACCATGTCTTTTTTATTTATTGTTAATAATGTTGCTGGATCATTGTCTAACATATAAAATTTAAAATTGTCAAAGGGATGAATCTCAACCAAATTACGAAATAAATATGTAAATCCGTGTTCAAGAAAATAAAACTCATCATGGAATGTTATTATGAAAGCAATAACTAAAAATACAGCTAATCCCAATGTAAAATTGAAATCTAAGGTTAGTAATAATGTGGAGGATGCTATGAATATTATAATACCCATAAAAGAAAACAATTTTACAATGGAAAATGTACCATAAATATCCTTATATGCGGGATTTTTTTGCCATATATCTAAATAATTTGTAGATTCTTCTGAACCTTCTTCCGGTTTCAATTCCGGTTTCACTTCATAATTCTTATTTCCTTTACTAATACCCATTTTTTATTCACTTTAAAAAAATTATTAGTTTTAATTTTATGATAATTAAATTAATAGTATTTAAACAAAAAAATTGTGAAATAGTCTTTTAATTAGTTTTTGATCATCTATTAATAAGAAATCTGGAACATTCAAGCGCATAGCGAAAATTTCCCAAATAACATCCCTTAAATGTTTCATTATTTCTTGATCTCTCGGAGCGATTTTTAAAGCTCTTATAAATGCTTTTATGGCTTCACTATGGGCTCCTTTCTTATAAAAAGCTTTCCCAAGACGTACCCAATCAGCAGGAAATATAAAATTTTTTTCTTTAATATCATATTCTAAAGCTTTTTGACAAATTTTTATTGCATTATCGTAGTCCTTTCTTTTACAATAAATATTATATAAAACCTCTAATGGAGGGCAAAAACTTGGACAAATTGATAAAGCTTGTTTACATAAAAATATTACTTTCTCAATATCCCCCTTTTTATTATAAATGTTAATTAATTCATTTAATGAGAAGAGGTCTTTTTTGTTATTTTTCAGAGCTTTGAAGTAAGCATCCACAGCTTTATCAAAATCTTCCTTCCCTCGATAAGCGTCCCCAAGACCACACCACCGTTGATAAATTTCAGGATCTTCAGGATATTTTTTAAGAGTTTGTTTATAAACTTTTATAGCTTTGTCATAATACTTAAAATCACTGTGCAAAAAGCCTAATTCCCAGTAAATGTGCCCTAAATAATCAAGGATTATTGATTTACGTGGATAAAATTTTAAAACTTCCTTAATAACTCTTATACTCCTCCTAATTTTACCCATATACCCATATGTGTCACTAAGATTTATCCAAGAGGGAAAATAGTATTTGTCTACTTCAATTGCTTTTTTAAAGGTAATAATTGCTTGATCATAGTAATTCATAGTACGAAATACCTTTCCGAGTTCATTTAACGCAATTATATCATTTGGATTAAAATCCTTATATTTTTCAATTAATTTTTTAACAATCTCTTCTTTGATGTATTTTAATCCTATCTCAATTACATATTTTATTTCTTGATCTTTCTCCTCAGAATATTTTAGGTTTTTTAAGGAATCAATATAATCTTCAATTAAGCTTTCCAATTCTTCTTTATTTAAATGATCCAAATACTTTTCCTTCACTAAATACAATTTTTGGGTAATTTTTCCCTCAAGAAATCTGTTGGCTATTTCTTCTTTAAATACCCTTTTCGCAATTGGATCTCCCGCTTTAGTTAATTCTTTAAGTAAAGGAAATGATAAATTGCTGTGAAGTACGCGAGTGTCGTAATTAAGCTCTGTCCAAGCTTGTAAATTGGAACAATGCCCCCAAAATTCTTGTTCAGGAGGAATTAAAATATTTTTTCTACTTCTACCCTCCATTGATTTATCCAATATTTCTGCAGCTTCATCGATAGATTGTATTTCATCAAATTTGCTAATGTTTTCGACTGGAATATTAAGTAGCAAGAATTTACATTGGTTGAATAAAATATTTTTTACGTATATATTAGTATTTCCATATCTCAACTTCAGCGTGATGTACTCGTTAACTTTAAATAATAATTCATTCATTTTACTTACTCTTTTTTTAAAAAAAAAAATTTAATCAATTTAATATAAAATCATAGTATATAAAGAAAAAAGTGCGACAAGAAGTCTTATGTCCGAATACAGGACTTGAAA
>CAZRBD010000163.1:0-8518 GCA_964598265.1 uncultured archaeon | reverse complement strand
GCTATTGAAGGGCTAAAAAAAATCAAAAAAAAAAATAAACCTGAAAAACAATTTAAAGGGAAACCCGAAGAAAGAGAAAAACTTAAAGAAAAATTAACAGAAGAACAAATCCAAAACGATAAGGAAGACATCGAACTTTAAAACATCTTATCTACATATTTAATTTTAGAAGTATAATAAGGAAAGAGAATTTTTAAGAATTCAATTAATCTATCTTGTTTTTATTCATCAGTACTCGGAATCTTGGGTAATTGTCTTCTTCCACCCGTTTTAGATTTCGGTTCAGCTTTTAATGAGCTTGGTTTGTTAGGCATTGGAGTCAATGATGTTTTTTTTTTTGGAGCCCCTTTCTTTTTTGGAGCCCCTTTCTTTTTTGGTGCTGTTTTCTTAACTTGGGTGATTTTTGGAGAACTTTTACTATTTAATGAATCATCTTTTTCTAATACTTCTACTGCTTCTACTATACCTTTATCTGCGTCAAAATAGACTCTCAAAACATGATTTTCAAGTTCCAACATACCTTCAGGTACTTTTTTAACAGGTTCCCAGTCTGTTTCTATTATATCCTTTCCAAATATTTTAGCTGTTTTTGAAACCGCAGCGAAAAGTGTGTGACCTAGAATTAAGTTAAGTCTTTTATATTCCGCTGAAAGTTCAGTTTTCAGGATTTTTTCTTTTAATTCCTCAATTTTTTCGTTTGATGCCCCGCTTTGTGTTCTAGATGGATATGGTTTAGTTTGGGATGATTTAGCTCGTGAGACAGTTCTAGGTCTAGGAGAGCTTGGGGTAAGCGATGAGGCTTTAACTTTTTGATCTGTTTCTTGTAGGGCTGGAGAGAAATATTCTTCTTCAACTTTTTCTTTAGGTGTAAATTGTTTGGGTTCAACAACAATTCCTTGTTGTATTAACCCCTCTCGCTCTACATTACGAATATACCGCATATCTTCCAAACGTTCAGAAACATCCATAGATTCAAGTCTAAAAGCTCTTAAAAACTCTGCCGGTTCATCGCCCGCATCAACAGAAACAATTTTACACCGATGATATCTAGCATCTTTCATTAACTCTTCTTGTAAAGCTTGAGCAACCCTTGAACTAATGAATCTTTTTCTAACGGGAGATTTTGGGCCCTTCCATATAAATATTCTTCTTAATTCTTCTCTTACTATGACTAAAACTTGTTCTGGATGTAAATTCTCCTGAAGTTCTTCTTGAGGCCAATTTAATTTAATTTTTTCCCCCTCATCATCCAGCTCGAAAACCATAAATGTTTCGATATCAGATATTTTCGATCACCTTAAAATGCTAACTATAAATTTATTCTTTGGAAATGCATTGAATATTTTGTAAAAATTTGAATTGTCAATTCAATTCTACTTTTACTAAAGAAATTATTAAATTACATTATTTTAAATCTTTTCTTATACGAAGAGAAAGAAAATGAAAAAAATTTAAAAATTATTCTTAATTAAAATGGGTTTCCTTATTTAAAATTCTCATTTATTTACCAATCTTAAGATAAGAATTCATTTTATCTATCATGAAGAACATTATCTATTGAAAGTACAAATCCCAATAGAATTCTACGATCGGTAACGTTGTCCATTATCCTTAACGCATAAGTATCCTTAAAATCGAACAGTCCACCAAGAAATATATCTCTCCATTTATCAGCTTTCTCGATCTCAGCTACTAAATTCCCAGACATGTCAGTAACCTTATAAGACCATCCCATAAATTTACCTTGGGCTTCATACCATCTAGTTCCTTGAGCGTCTTCTAAAAAGAACTTTGGTCTGAATATAGAAAATATTTTTTTCTTTATTCTCGCGATTAAATTACCTTGGGGATCTTTTAAATCTTGGGCGCCACGAGCAGAAATTATTTTAGCGTGGATAGTCGCAGATATTGTACCATCGAGCTCTAGTAATTCTACCCGACGTCTAATGCTGAGTATTATTCTCTTCATTTTACCAATTATTTGATTATTTTCATCTAAGATATCACCGGAGCCCCATTTGGGTTCAAAAGCTCAGAGCTTTTAAATGTCCCAATACTTTTCTTTAAGGACGTAGTAATTCCGGTTAAGATCGAATAATCCTCCTGGATGATCATACGGTTGCATAGGAGAACTAAATGATGTTGGAGTTTCTATTGGTGTAGGCTCTTGTTCTCTCTGTTGTACATTAGATTGTACTGGTGAACCACATTTTTCACAGAATTTCTGATTTGGATCGGTTTCAGCCCCGCAATTATTGCAAAACGGTATTTTTTTTTCACCTTTATTTTTTAGTATTTTTTTAAGATTTGAATGGTTACGTGAGCATATAAATTTTAGGATTGAACTGAGGGATAAGTTTTCTTTAGAAAATGTTTATATTAAATAAGATTTAATTAATATTAACCTACAAGATATAGGAGATTAGTATGTCAAGCATAAAGATTCCAAAATTATTGAAAATCAAGGACTACATAACCTTGATCGGGACTATTGTAGGTATAATAGCCTTGATCTGCGCTGCTCTGGGAACTCGAGCAATCATTTCTTTAGGATTTTTCTTAATATCGATTTCACAGGGGACCGATATGATTGACGGCTATATTGCTCGGAAAACAAATACTGTAAATGAAATGGGGAAGGAATTAGATTCCTTAAGTGATTCTTTAACTTTTGGGATCGCTCCCGCAATCCTCACGTTCCAAGCTTTTAAAACAGATACCTTGTTTGACATATTTCTAGTTGTCGGTTCTATATGCTTTGCATTAGGATCAATTCTTAGATTAGCTCGATTTAATTTATCTGAAATAAAGGGTTACACTGGACTACCTACTCCGATAAGCGCATTATTGTTGATAACTTTTTTTTATACTAATTATTTTTATGCTTTTGCTAGGGGGGGGAATTCTTATCCATTTCTGCCCATTTCTTCCTTTTTAGTTGTATTTTTTATGATATTAATTGGATGGTTTAATGTCACTTCTTATATCCATTTTAATGAGAGAGATAGGACAATTTATATAGGTTTTTTTATTCTAGCTCCACTATCTCCTATCTTTGGAATTATTGGGTTGAGCAACCCAAATTTCACGGTTTCAATTATAGTTTCAATTTTCTTTTTAGTGAGTTTTATTATATTTTTAACATTCATAATTAGAGGATTTTTCAATAAACAAAAAGTCGAAGAGAAAAGTTAATGAAATCCTCCGCTGATAAACTTCAGATTTAGGGAATCTAGTCATTAAAATCTGAATTTTAAAAAAATTTTTGTTTCCATTCTTCAAAATTTTGAAATATCTCTTTTTTATCCTCTTCCTCTAAGAGATCCAATTTCTCTTTATATTTGTTTATTACACCCCTTACTTTATGTAGAGTTACTGAAAATCCTTTATTCTCTAATATTAAATCAGCTATAACTTGAAGCCCTTTACTAAACTCATCACCTTTAATGTTGTGAATCTTCAGAATTAATTCATCAAATGCTTTATCAATTACTAGACCTGCCTTATCCCCTTCTTTTGGATGGACTGCTGATAAGAACTCAATTTTTTCTTGCAATTTTTGTTTTAAATTTTCAATTTGTCCTTTAATTTTAGGAATTGAGACACTTGGCTTTTTTGGGACTTCTTTTGGTATTTTGTCGACTTTTTTCCTTTTTTTTATAGTGATTTGAACAGATGTAGATTTTGTTGTTTTTGCAGGGGTTTGAACTTCCTTTGAAATTTTTTTGGAAGTTACCTTTGGCTCTATTTTTTTAGGGAATTTTTGAGTTATAGTTTTTAGTTTAAAAGAATTTGTTGGTTTTGTAGAAGTGGCCTGAGTTTTTACTTTTTGAGCCGCATAAAACGTGTCTGAATATGATTGTTTCCATAAAGCTTTCACTATAGGATTCAATAATGCTATAAATGATTCATAATTACTCCCAATTCCTATAAAATCATTTAATACTTCTGTTGAATCTTGTTTGATGCCGATGAGAATATTATTTGTATCACCTTTCAACAAAATTAAATTCTCGTTCTCAAATGTCTTATATTCTAGATTTTTTATTTCTTTAAACTTCTTAACTAGACTATTTGTATGAGCTTCCGAGGAAACAATTTTTATCTTTAAATTAGTAGGTATATCTTTAAACTGTTCAATTGCTATGTGAAATTCAAGACTAGGAACGATAATTGTTAAATTTTCTTGAGCTGCTGCGATAATTTTCTGGATTTCCTCGTTTATCTTTGTCACACTTCTAATTATCCAAACTTTATTAATTATAAAATTCTCTGAAGATGGTATTTCTTGAAAATAAGTTTTTAATACTTCTTCAATAGGTTTATTTAAACCTGAAACTTCATCTATAGAGTTTTGAATTATTGAATTTAGTTTTTCTACAATTTTAATCTCTAAATTCTTCAAATGAGCATCCAAATCCTCCTTGTTTTCATTAAGTAAATCATATATTTTATTCATTTTTGTCTCAAAATTACTTAACATATTTAGCAGTAACATTTTGAAATCTTCCCGATATTGAAACATGAGATTTGATAGGTTTTCAAAAGATTTCGTGTTTTCTAGTAATTTTATTTCTATTAATTCTCGTAGATCACTAATAAAATCATCAAGAATGTTCTGTATCCGTTCTTTAAATTTGTTTTCAACAATCAAAATAATTTCTTGTTTATGCTTTTTAAATTCTAAAGCATTTATGTCGGCTATTAATTCAGTTTTAAAAGAATTTATACTCTTGACTAAACTTGAGGATTTAGTTTGAGTGATTCGTTTGATCTCTTTTTGAAGATTCACCATTTCTGTTTTTAATTCTTTCAACACTTCCATACTTTCAACGATATCTTCTATTTCTTTTTTTTGAATAATAGAATCTTCGTCTATATCTTTTTTCTTCTCTTCAAAAGACGCTACAATCGCATCCAATTCAATAACTTTATTATTTTTAAAAATCTCGTTTATTGAAGTTATCATTAATTTCTGAATAGAATTTTTAATATTAATTAAGTTAGCATCAATATTTTCGTAATAATTTAGAATTGGAAGAATTGGAGGTATCGAGTAATAGTGAGTTAAAAGATTCTCCTTTTTATAGACTTGTTGAAGTAATAACCCGGCATTTAATAATTCATTTAATATCTCATTAAACTTATCACTAGTCAAACTAGGATCTATTGAATATAATTCATAGTATGTAAGTGGTTGTTTGCCTAACGATTTAAGATATATCTTGATTGCAAAATCTGAAAGTTGTAATTTTCTTAGAAAATTTCTCATTTATTTCTCTAATATTTTTTGTAGTTTTTATATAAAGATATAAACAACTTGAATTTTTAATTATTTATTTTTTCATAAAATATTTAATGAGGTTTTAACATTATGATGATAGTAATACATAAAGAAGATAGTTAGGCTATAGTGAATGATATGAAGGAAGACGTCTATTTTTATCTTGATTTAACAAAAGACATTTTAAAAAAAAAAGAGATTATAAAAACAATCAAATTCTATATCGAAGAAAAAAATAAAGTAAATATTAAAGGACATTATTCCCTTCTGATATTTCAAGAAGAAGGAAATCCAATTTTCATTACCAGTAAAAAAAACTCAAGCATTATTGTTAAATCTATTGAGGAAAATTGGAAATTAAGAGCAAGAAAACAAAGTTATTTTGAAAATGGTCTGTTTTACATATTCTCTTTTATTGCTGAAACAGTACGAAAAAAATCTAAGTTTAATAGAATAATTTTAATTACTGATACACCTTCTGATCTATCTGAAGGTTACCAAGATGCTTTATTTAATTTGGTTTCAAAAATCAAGAATTTTCCAACATTTATAGATGTAATAAGAGTTTCAGATAAAGATGAGCGTTTCTTTAGCGATGATGTAAAACTGAATATGCTTGCTTCTGATACAAAGGGAAGTATTTTCTATATCAAAGATAAAAAGGAATTTTCGGATGTAATTAAAAAATTGGTAAGAACAAAACAATTTGTAAGTACTTTTGAATCTCAACCAGATCGAATAAAAATAAGCAAAGATGATTACGCTTTTTATAATAACTTAGCTAAATCCTTGAAAAAACCTGAAAATGCCACTGGATTAACATGTCATTTTTGTAATGAGGAAATTTGTCCAGTATGTACAGATATCTATGATATTCCTCTAATTTGTGAAGATTGTAATACTAGCTTTCACAATTGTTGTATTACCAACCACGTTATGAGTTATAACATCGGCATACCCAATATTTTTCGATGTCCAAATGACAAATGTGACATACTTCTTAAACTCGAAGAAGAAGAAGTTGTGGAAATATCTGGTGAAGTTGAAGTAGATTTTAGGGAAATATCTGTAAAAAAAGAAGATGTTGGAAAAATTTCTGAAAAGATTTCCGAACAGTTAAAATTTTCTGTTAAAACTCCTCTTAAAAAAGATTCTGGATATGCTCCTCCTGATGAGGGAGAGTTTACTGATGGAGAATATATAAAAACAATTAGAGTTGGAGGATTTTTTGGTAAAGTATATCATGTAAGAAAAGTTGGAGATAAAATTGTTTACTCGAGGAGCTCAACAACAACATTTAAACCAAAGGATTCAAAAGTACAAACTGAATCTAGAATTGTTTTACAGTCCCCTACTCGTAGTAAAAATGAAAAACGTAGAAAAAAGCCAAGTTTTGTTATATGTCAGCAATGTGGGACACAAATAAGTGCTGATAGCCAACTCAAATGTCCAAATTGTGGATCAAAAATATAGAATTAAATTACAATTTATAAATAAAAAATAAGTTTAGGATAGTATTACAGAATATTTGTATATAAATAAAAATAAATAAAAATTCCCTTATTATTTCTTTATAGTTATTCGATAATAACAAATTTAAACAAAAATTTAGATGATTAAATGCTACCAAGATCCGATGCAATTAATATTGAGGAATTTATATTCTATCTTGACCTAGTTTCAGATTTCCTTAAAAAAAAATCGGTAATTAAAGCAATTACTGCTTTCATTAAAGAAAAGGGAAAACATAATGCGTTAGCGAGTTATGGAGTTGTAATTTTCCAACGAGATGAAAATCCTATAAATCTGTATGATTTAAAAGATGCCGATTCAGTAACCGAGGTTATAAATAAGGCCTGGTCGAACAAGGAAAGCGATAAAAGTTATCTAGAAAACGGCTTATATGAGATTTTAGCATATATTTTTAGAAAAAGTAGAACTAAAAGAAAGAATTATCGTGTTATAATCATATCCGATACCCCAAGTAAACTATCAGCAGATTACTATAATGCACTTTATGACTTATTAATCAAAGCTAAGAAATTTTCGACTTTTATTGATATTATTCGTGTAGGAGAAGAGAAATTTTATGAAGATGACGTTAAATTAAAAGTTATCTCTAGTGAAACTCACGGAGGTACATTTTATTGCCCAAATGAAAAACTTCTTCAAAACATATTAGGTTCTCTAGTCCAAAATAAAAATGAATTTAAAGTAATTAAATCAAGTAATGCTGAAGAAATTTTACAAGAAGATCAAGTATTTTATGAACGATTAGCAGTAGATTTAATAAGCCTTTCTCCAGAAGATCAAGAAATTTGTATTATATGCGAACAAGAACTGTGCCCAATTTGTGAAGCTCATTCGGACGAAATTCATAAATGTTTTAATTGTAATGCCAAGTTTCATAGTTGTTGTGCTTCAAAATATTCCTTGGCAAAAAATATTGGATTTAAACACATTTTCCGATGCCCACAATGCGAAACCTTATTGAAATTAGATGAAGATTATGTTAATATGATTTATGAAGAAGATTTGGAGGAAGAATTACCCCAAATAAGTGAAGAACCTCTTGTAGCATTAATCGAAGAAGTAGAAGAAGAAGAAATAATAGAAGAAGTTATAGAAGATACAGAAGAAGTAGTTGAGTTTGAACCTGAGGCACCTTCTCCTCCAGAGACTACTAAAAAAGTAAAAGTTGGAGGATTTTTTGGTACAGAAATCACAATCACTACTAAGAATGTTCAAAAAAAACAAATTTCAGAAACACATGAAATCAAAGAAGAAAAAAAAGAATCTGTATCTATATCTAGCTTGAAACCTCCAAGAAAAAGAGGAGGAGCAAAAACTATATCTCTATGCCAAATTTGTGGTGCGACAATCAAAAATTCGAAAATATGTCCTACCTGTGGAGCAAAAGTTATTTAAAATTCTTTTAAAATTTAAATATTTAAATTTTCCACCTGGTAAATTCCAGATATTTCTTTTTCTTTAACTGCTGTGAATACTTTTCCTAATTTTCCTGCATAATTTTTTGTTAAAACTAGTATATAATCAGCTTTTTTTTAGGGAAATCCCAAAGACTAAAGCTAAATGTTTTTTCTGATTTACCTTTAATAAATTGAAAGCATTACTTGAAAAAGTGTTTAAAATTGAAAAATATTACCTTTATCTTGATTTTATCAAACTAGACATACAGTAACTGAATTTTATGATATGAGATACGTGAGATTG
>CAZRBD010000162.1:6955-8574 GCA_964598265.1 uncultured archaeon | reverse complement strand
GAATTTAAATACTCCTTTTCTAAAAATTAAAACTTTCTATCATTTACTATTAGCTCATTTTCTTTTAAAGTAAAGAACTGTAAATCTTTTACCTTTATGGGCGGTTCTAATGGCATATGACTAAGTTTTCTTAAATCAGAAGGGTTTAATACTCCCTTTCGATGTATTTCATCTTTTATATCTTTTATATAATCATCCAATAGGTAATACAAGGAATCTTCAAGATCTCTATGAAATAATCTATGTTTTCTTATTAAATTGTCTAAAATCGTTTCATATGTAAATTTTAAGTGATAATCATTTGGGTATGCATTTCCGATTAAATTTGATGCATTATATAAATCTTTTAATCGAGAATTTATGAGCGTTTCGAAAATAACACCAAATTCACTATTTGATCTAAAATAAAGAATTTTTTCATCTTCTTCTAAGCTTAATTGGAAAAATTTAATATTATATAAGTTTTCGCGTACTACCTTCTGAATAAAAAATAGTATATCTGCTTTTGTAATTTCTTGCTCTAAAAAATTGTTATATTTCTTTAAAAATTCTTCAATCGAAATATCATAAGCCTTATAAAACCTAGGGTGATTTAATACCAAAAATAACAATAAAGTATTGAATTTTTCTAATGTAAACATCTCCTTAAACTTATCATAAGTAATTTCATTAGCTAATTTTAAAAATTCAAGTTTTATTTCTGACTTAATAACTTTATTTTCTTTAAAAAATTTTGAAATAGAATCCATATGTTTCTTTATCCTATTTTGCTCTATTTTATTAACGGTCTCAAAATCTAAGTTATAAATCTTTAGCCTTCTTAATAATTCATCTTGCCCTAGTGAAGTTAGGATATACACACTTTTTTTTCCACTTTTATTTACATCAACCCATCCTTCTTTCTTTAATTCTTTCACCCACTTGTGAAAGGTATTTTTATTCATTCGATTAGAATTCTCAGGTTCGTTGATAAATTCTTCACGTTCAAGGGGTCCAAATGTACCTAAAGCATAAAGGATTATATCTTCAAACCTTTTTTCTTCCCAAATTTGAAGAGGAATCTCTTTAGGAATTATATTTCGAGCCATAGTAATTATTATGAATTTTAATTTATTAAGTTTATGATCATAGGATATATCCTAATATATATATTAAAATCATAGAATTATAACTACATCCTAGTTAATAGGACATATATATTATTTTTAATATCTTATAATTAAAATAACTCATAAAGAGGTGGTTGAAAACATTAAAATAGTAGGCGATATCTCGAATATTGCTTCTTTCAATAAAAGAAATGATAAGCCAAAACTCGAATATATAGATCTATTATATAAATCAGTTCCGAAAGATGTTGAGACAATATCTATTGCTGATTGCGCTCTTTATCATCAAATTGATAGTAAGGAACTGTATAAAGCCAAATATTTAATTCCGAAGAAAATTTTTGAAGCCCCAGCAGGAATTCAAGCTGATGATTTCATATTGTCTTATGCAAAGGAAAGAAATGCTTTAATATTGTCTAATGACCGATTTAGGCAATATGATATCGTTTCTGAAGCTTGGTTAAGAGAGCATCAAATAAGATTTATGATAATAGAAAATCAGTTTTATTT
>CAZRBD010000162.1:0-6945 GCA_964598265.1 uncultured archaeon | reverse complement strand
TGGATGGGTGATACTACTGGGAATACTATTTGTAAGTAAATTGTAGGTGTTAATATAGTGTAGAAATTACCTGAATCAATCAACTATCATATTACAGAAAAATGTAATTATCGCTGTAAATTTTGTTTTGCTCGATATAGGAACCATAATAAAGAACTGTCTTTAAATGAATCTCTCAAATTAATCGGGAGCTTAGCCGATAATGGATGTAAAAAAATAAATTTTGCGGGAGGAGAGCCTACATTAATTAATCATTTACCGGAATTAATTATTCACTCAAAAAACTTAGGATTGTTTGTCTCAATAATATCAAATGGAACAGAAATTAATCGCAAATTTATGAAAAAATGTTCTAAAAAGCTGGATCTAATCGGACTGAGTATAGATTCTCTAAATAATTATATTGAAGTTAGATTAGGTCGGACACTAAAGTTTAAATCGAAAAATTATTCCCATGTCAATGTAATTAAGCAAAAAATCGCACTGATAAAGGAATTTGGAATTGCAATTAAAATAAATTCTGTTGTCAACCCTTTGAATTGGGATGAGAACCTCTCAGAGTTCATCCAATATATTAATCCCATAAGATGGAAGGTATTTGAAGTTCATTATATAATGGGGATAAATGACAGTTTCTTTACAGAATTTGCAAATTTAAAATCTTGGCAGTTCAAATTATTCATCGAGACGCATAAACAACTAAATCCGGTGTATGAGAGTAGTAAGATGATTTTGGATTCTTATTGCATGATAACTCCAGATGGCAGGTTTTATCAGGATACTAATCATCAACACCACTATAGCCAACCAATTTTAGATATTGGAATAATTGAAGCATTTCAGCAAACTGTTTATCTAGAAAGTAAATATCACGAAAGAGATGGGGGATATTTTAAATCTCTAAATCTTAAAACATCAAATTTAATTTTAGATTAAGGAAGTGATTCGATGGTAGAAAGTATAATGAAAAAAAACACTTATTTATTAATCAATTCGTAAAATCGTTTAAAATCACTGTATCCTTTTTTTAGCAATAGATCAACGATTTGAACGATTTTAACTTCAGTTTTTTTATCAAAATCTTTTGATATTACCTCATCTAATAACTCCTCAATCAACTGAGCTGTATGCGAGTATAACCAGTCTTGATGTTTACTTTTACAAATTAAAATCAATAATTCTAAAACTTTAAGTTTAGAAATTGGAATATAGGATTTTAATCTCTGTAAAATGTCATTAGAATAAACTCCAATATATCCATCTATTTTTTCCAACACTTTCAGAAAGATATCAAGATATTTTTCCGAGATAATTTCCATTCCGCAAAAAAATTTCGAGTACCAACTAAATTCTTTTATAATTTCTCCTGGTTTTGACTTATTGGTATTTTTAATTCTAAATTTCCAAAGTTCTAAGATCCTATCGTATAAAGAATCCTTATCATAAATTTCTTGATCATTCTTAATTCCTTCTAAAATTTTAATACTACAGTACCACATAGCACGCTCCTTTATTACAGGCTTAACTTGCTTGTAAAAGTTATCTAACTTAGAATTTTGTGAGATATCATCTACACCATAGATATAAGCTAATAAAAGATGAAATGAAAGCCCTTCAAGTGCACTAAAACTTAATTTGGGGCTTTTTATTTTCTGGACAGCCATTAAATAATTATCCTTAAGAACTTCATAAATTGTCTTGTTTAAATGATTTCTATGAATAGTTATATAACTTTCCCATGCAATTCTCCATAAAATTCGATTTTCATTTGGAAAAATCTCGACAATTTTAGATTTTGTCCATTCTTCATTAATATAGAATAACTTTAAGATATTAGATGCAAGAAGAGCTCTAATTAGTTCAGCTTGAGAATTTTCTTGTTCCATTAATTTATCTAGTATTGATAATATCTTTGAGAGCAGTTCTTCGTTTAACAAGTGGTTTTTTTTATTTTTTGCTGTAAATAAAAGCAGAACTTCAATTGCTTTCCCTTTAATTGTATCATAGTAATAAAACACTTTCTCCCCAAGATAATTTCTAATGTTATCATATGGTTCGATGTTATATTCTTGATTCATAACACATTTTTTAATGAACTCTAACACCAAATCCACATCAATATTGGATAAATCAAAATCATCTCGCCTTATACAATTCTCTATATATTCTATAAGACTTGATTTAATTTTATACTCATAAAACTCTTCAGATTCTGAAATTTCAATTATTAATTGGATTTTATTTAGAGCTGTCTTATAATTAAAATTTTGATTATCCCTATTAGCGGTAGTATAGCCTTTTAATATAAAGTGTATAAAGATATTAGGTATCTGCTCAAGTTTTTCAAAAAACTCAAGATAATCTGAGGGATTCTCTTCTAATAATCTTGATAAAGCGAGTCCAAGATCCTCTTTAGATTCAGAAAAGATTTTATTTTCATCCGGGATCCATTCTTTTAAAAAAACAATAATCTCATCAACATTTTTATTTACGATTTGATGTTTTAGGTCATCTATGGGTGAAAAAAACCTAACAGGTTCAATTTGTCGAATAAGTTTAGGAGTTTCAGTATTTGTGATTTCACTTAATAATTTTTTATGATCGGTGATATAATCTTTGTCTAGATAATCAATAATTGGTCTTAAGATGCGCTTCGTTCGATCTCTTTTAAATTTATTTTTCTGTTCTTTTTCTTCCTCTTCACTCAGTTCTAAGTGAGATAAATCGATTATGTAATCTTCTTCAATCCATTTTAAGATATTTTTTTTCTCAATTTCTTCTAATGAATTAAAATTGTTTTTAAGGATGAAAAATACCTCATTCCAATAATTTCTGTCAAGTATTAGCTCCTTATCATTAAGAACTTGTTTGATTTCATCGTTAAAGGATTCTTTTTCTTCAGTGAAAAAATATAATTGGATTCTTTTAAAAATTGAAAAGTTAAAATTTGAGAGTCCTCTTAAACATTTGATAAATAATTCTTTATCTGCATCTTTTAATTTCTGAAGTGCCCATAATAATTTATCAACTATTATATTCTTTTTATTCCTGACATCATAATTATTAATCAATGGTCGCCAAATATTCGAATTGTCTTTTAATTCTTTCATATTGGTAGGTATTTCTTGATGCACTCCAGAAATTGTTTCATTTAATTTATGGTATTCAATAATTTCTTGTTTAATTATTATAGTGAGAGTCTCACTTAATAAGCTTATAAATCTACAAGATTGTTTCTCGGTTTCCAAATCAATTAATTTATCTAGGAAATTCTCGAAATCATTAAACACAAAAGACAGTTTTTCTGTTATATCCTCTCTCTCAACTCTCAACTTTGGAGCTTCAACCCTTAAAATAATTGAAAGTAATTTAATAACAGATTCATATTCTTTATCTTCAATAAATAACTTCAATAATCTCTTCAATTCAACAAGTTCAGAAGTTGAATAAAAATGACTCATCCATATATTTATTAAGTCTATTGCTTTTTTTGAATTGGATGTTGGCATTTTCGTCAAACAATTAAGAAGTGGCCGATAAAGTCGATAATTCTTTGTATTCTGAAAGTTTTTAAAAACATCTAATATTTTATCTGGAGCTACAGATGACATTCTATTTAAATATGAGAGTGGCGCAAAAAAAGATATCATAAAGCTATGAGATTTTGTTACTTTAGGCTCTGAAAAAAACTCATTCTCATTCAGAGCATCAATCCATTCAGGGGATTCTAATCTGGTAAAGAAATATTGAGTATGGGAGGGATGTTTAATTAAATTTATTAGTTTCTCGATATCATCTTGAATAGGTTTTTGGATTAATATTATCTCATCTAATTGAGCTATAACCTCTTGAGGAGGCTCGAGTAGATCAAGTAGAATATTTTCTAATTCCTTGATATCTTTGTCAAATTCAACAGGATCGATTTCTGAGGACCCATAATGTGCAATCCCCGTAAAGTGACGATGTAATTTTAACCATCTCTGAAAAAGTCTATCAATTCTTCTTTCTGAATGAACGGGTAATACATATGGGGATTCAATAATAATTTTCTTTAATTTATCCCTTAATGAACTCTCTCGAACATAGACTTTAACATTATATTTATTAGCGATTTCTTTATCCACCAAGATTTGATTTAATTCCTCTTCCAATTTCTCAATTTCATCTTCATTAACATCTACTTCAATCTGTCGGGAAATAATTGCTCCTAAATGCCTAATAGAATTTGCTGCTTGATGAAATCTATCAGGATTAGAAATGTCTTTTAAAACCTTTAAAGCTCCAACGTATGCTATACATGATTTCTTATCTAATTTTTTTAATTCCTTATATATTTTTTGCTGATTTAAGGTTAAATCTTTCTCTCTTTCTTCCATAATTTTACTGATCCTCTTTCAGTATGATTTTATGAGACCTTTAAGTTTTTGTTCACTACCCTTATATTTATCAAAAGAGTTAGAATTATAAAATCTTTTTATTAGGGGATTATTTCGTGATATTTTTTTTTCTTTCAAAATTTAGTTTTTTCTTTAAATAGATTAGATGTAAATTATATGTAATTACATAGCTGACTTATCCCCATGACTTTAAGAGACCGAAAATTTATTATCTGTTTTTTATTTTTTTTTTTATTTCTTTTTCAGTATTTATTTTTGTTTGACCCATTCTTTTTGATAAATAACAAGATAGACCATCTTAAAAACGCTTTAATAAATGATTGGGAAGTCAAAATTAGGGATGAACAAACAAATGGGAGAGATATTGCAGAAGACGAAAATCAAAATATATATATCGTTGGAAATACGTTTATTTTTTCTAAAAACGTGTATGATGTATTATTGTGTAAGTACAACTCATCAGGGAACATGATTTGGAATGTTTCTTGGGGAGGCATATTTGATGATTATGCGTATGCTCTGGATATTAATCGTACATCATCGAATATTTACGTGGTTGGAAGAACAGCGAGTTATGGAAAAAGTAATAGTACCGATATCTTTTTATTATCCTTTGATTATTCTGGAGCTTTACAGTGGAATATAACATGGGGTGGCTCATCTTGGGATGTAGGTTATGATGTAAAATACGCCTCTAATTTTATCTACATTATCGGTTATAGTAACTCCTTTTCTCCATCTGAGGATATTGTCGTATTAAAATATAATTCATCTGGTTCATTGCAATGGAATAAAACATTTGGTACAGCAAAAACAGATATTGGGTATGGCATTACACTCGATAATTCAGATAATATATTTATTACGGGAAAAACATCATCATTAGGAAATGTTGATTTATTCCTGACTAAATTGGATAACAATGGAAATCTATCATGGAATACTACTTGGGGGGGTTCTAATTCTGATGAAGGGAGATCTTTATTAATTAATTCAGATAATGAAATTTTTGTCTTAGCTAATACGAGGAGTTTTGGGATCGGAAGCACTGACTTAGCACTTTTGAAATTTAATTCTACAGGGGGTTTAAAATGGTACCAGACGTGGGGTGGTACTGATATAGATACTGGATATAAGCTCATTAACGACAGTAATTTTAATTTATTTCTCATAGGATATAGCGAGAGTTATGGTCTAGCGGGTAAAGATGCTTGTATTATTAAATATAATAGTTCTGGTGATTATCAATGGTATAAAACAAGAGAAGATAGTTCCGAAGATATAGCTTATAGTGGATATATAGACATCAACGATAATTTATATATTACTGGAAAAGCAGACAATCAGTTATTCTTGACGAAATATAATCCACTTCCAGGTAGAATTCTCCTGATTCATAATACTACAAGCCCCGATATTGATGGAACTTATGCTTTAAGTTGGTCAGAATCCTTGGATGCCAAAAATTATACATTGTATCAATCAAACTCAGCAATTTCCAAGGTAAATTCAAGTGTAAATAAAATTGTAGAAGGAAATACAAATAGGACAATTACTTTCAGTAATTTAGCAGAGGGAATATATTACTATATCGTTATTGCCCATAACAACTACGGTAATACTACTTCTAATCTTATTAATATAACTGTCAAATATCCGCCTGGTGAGTTTTTCCTTTTTCATGATGCAGATTTTCCTGATAAAGATGGAACTGTAAATTTTACTTGGACTCCCTCACAAGGAACCGAAAGTTATGACCTTTATATTAACAACTCATTGTGCCAAGATAATATCACTAAAAATTCATATGTAGTAAATAATTTAGATACAGATGATTATGGTATAGTTATATCTGCTATAAATGAAGCAGGTCAACGCCAGTCAAATGAAGTCATAATTTTTATCAGGAGAATTCCCTCAGCATTTTCTCTTTCAACAGACGCAAGCAGTCCAGATATAGATGGAAAGTTTGAATTAGTATGGACAAAATCATCATACTCTACCTACTATGTAATTTACAATTCAACAACATTTATAGCAGAAATTAATAACACGTTTTCTATTCTACTTAATTTTACTCCATCATTGGATTTACCAACTTACAGGTACAATTTATCTGGTCTGAATAATGGAACATTTTATTATAGAATTCTTGCCTTTAATCATTACGGAAATTACTCTACGGATTGCGTTCAAGTAAAAGTTGCTATACCTCACACACCTCAAATATATCAAAAACCAAGTACAGGATACGTATTTCCCTATGAAATTATGCTATTTATTATATCTTTTGCACTCTTAGGGATTCTAATTATTGTTTATAAAAAACTTAAAAAAATAAACTCCACTCAAATTACTTTTTCTTTTAAATGAGTACGACTACAGAAGATTAGAATTACAGAAGTATGATTCCGAGGTTAAAAGTGTGTTATTTACATATTTAAGAAATGGAAAAGCCCTTGAATAAGTGAACAAGTATGGACGTTTAATCCCTTATTCCATCTTCTGTTATTGTAAAAATCGCATCACTCTCAGCAATATTTGGTGC
>CAZRBD010000161.1:5332-8586 GCA_964598265.1 uncultured archaeon | reverse complement strand
CTGGAAGTTCGTGCAAAAGAATAAGGAGATATTGTTTAGTAAATCAAAAAAGGACGAAAATTAGAGGTAGTAAAACATTATAAAGCAATCAAAAATTCCTTATCTAAATCGAGTTCGACTGTATTAATAGCTTTATTAATGTGAGATTGAATAAAACGTAAACATTTTTTTCTTTTAAATAACCCTGGTTTTTTTAATATCAAAAAGAAAATAAACTCAGGAAAATGATAGTTGCAGAAACTGTTCAAGAAATAGTGGAATTAAGGAAGCAAAAAACAACTTTAAAAGATATCCGCGAGCAAAAGAATGTCATCTCTCAATATTCTTTTCTTAATTAAAACTAGATCAGGTAGAAATATTGACCCACATTCTTTACATTTATAAATTTGTTTTTTAAAGTTGAATTATAGAATAGAAAAATTAGGATACGAAAGTCTATTTGAGGACAATGAAAGTAGGCGATGGAATCTCTCACGGTGCGTAATTAAACTCGAAAAAATAATTAGAATCCTAAATGATTCAGATTTTACCATATCTGTAAGAAGTATCAAAATCAAAAGAGCGAAGTCTAGAAAATAATAAAGTTAAAAGGTTTTTAATGAATTAGAACTTTTTTAGAGAAATCATAGTTCCGAAACGAATTCTTATAATAGATAAATTCAAATTATTAAATTCTTATTTTAAATATAAAATTGGATAATCAATTGATATTATTACATGGCAAAATTCTCATCTAAAAAATATTTTTATAGTATTTTAGTAATTATACTTTCTCCTCTACTACTTACTTTCATTTTAAGTGAGCATAATTCTAATTTTCTCTACTTCGACTCTTCTCTAAATATCAGAATATCTGCTCCTGATATAGAAATGTCTTCTTTACCTGAGATTGACTATGATTTATTAGAAGAAGCTTGGTATAATCCTAAAATTGAAATGTTAATTATTACTCCAAACGATACTGAGTATATTGATGCTGTAAAACCTCTAATGGATTGGAAGAATGAGAAAGGAGTAAAAACAATTATATTGAGCAACTTTTCGTCTTATGATGGTGTGGACAACGCAGAAAAAATAAGAAATATGATTATATCTTATTATGAAAAAGAAAATATTCGGTGGGTCCTGTTAGCGGGTGATGCTCAAGAAAATTTAATTCCAATTAGGAAAACATTTAATCCCGATACAAAAATCTACGCAAACAGTTTCGCCGAGTTAGGAAATCAAGATTACAAACCCACAGATTTTTATTATGCTGATTTAACGGGTGATTGGGATGAGGATGGAGATGGAAATTGGGGGGAAGCACCACAAAATAATACTAATGGCAGAGATGAGGTATCTTGGATCCCAGAAGTTTATGTTGGTCGATTACCTGCCAGTAATGCAAATGAGCTTGAAATCATGATAAATAAAACCTTACAATATGAAGTTAATCCTAATATAGGCGATTGGATGACAAGAATGTTGCTAGCCGGAGGAATATCCAACTATGCAGGACCGAAAGACCCAGATGGAGAAGATGAAGCAAGGTTAACGGAATATATCTGGAAGAATTACGTTTTACCTGAAATGAATTTTACACATCTCACTAGAACATATAGATTTACCCCAGAAACCCCTCCTTTACCGAATGACGAAGGACCGTTAACGAGCTTTAAGTATAAATTTAATGAGGGGTATTCTACAGTATTTTTTGCAGGACATGGTGCTTCTAACAAGCTAGCTGATAGTGTAGGGTCTGTATATAACATAAACGATAAAGATAGTGCTTTAAATTCATTAATGCCTTCCTTATTTTATGCAGACGCTTGTACTACAGCTCCTTATGATTATAACGAGAATAGTATAGGAGAGACTTTAATAAAAAAGGATCAAAGTGGAGCAATTGGCTTCATTGGCGGGTTAAGAGTAACGTGGTATTTCACAGGAGACGAAAATCTTGAAATGATCAATAGGGGAAATGCTAAATTGTTTTGGAAGGAGTTCTTCCAAGAAAAAAAATTTCAACAGGGTAGAGCTCTATACGACTCAAAAGTCGCCTATATAAAGAGTAGTTATTTTACAAGAGAAGAGGAACCAAGTTCAATGGATTATGAATATGAACGCAAAAATATCTTAACTTATAATCTTTTAGGAGATCCTGAGTTAGATATATATACCGATAAGCCTAAGTTTGCAATAAATCCCTTTACAGACCCAATCTATGAAGGACAGTTAATTTCAAGGACAATAAAAGATACGAGTGGTGAGTTTGTGCCTTATGGAAGAGTTCTTTTGACATCTGATGACGGTAAATATCATACAGTCTACGCAGATGAAGAAGGTCAATTACGTTTTCGAGTACCTGTTCAAGAAAATGAAGTTTACAACGTAACTATTACAGGACATAATCTAATTCCATCCTATTTTAGTTTTGAAACAAAAACTGATGATATTAAGCCTAATATACTCGAGATAACTACATCCCCAATAAATCCTTTACTGACAAAAGATGTATACCTTAATATCGATACGTACGACAATTATTCAGGGATTGAAAGTGTCTTTTTATTTTTATATAACAAAGATTTTGAAAACTCTTCTTTTTATGAAGTTTCAAATAGTATTCTGCAAAATGAAAATTTGTTTTCAATTAATTTAGGAAGATTAAGACCGGGCGATTTTTCTTATTCTATAGTCATAAGAGATTATGCCAATAATACAAATTCTTATAATAGTGATAGTTTTAAATTTACGGTTGCTAAACATATTATGGATTATATCTTTCCTATTTCATTAGTTTTAGTTATTGGCATTGTGGGGATTTCAATTATCGTCGTGTATAAAGGATTACAAAAATATTCCGAAATTATAAAGAAGATAGAAGAGAAGTCGAAAAAAGATTAGACTCTTTGAATTAAATGCCTACCCCTTCTTAAAACAAATTCCCTATTCCATTTCTTGTATTCTTTCATCCATTGGTCATACCGTTGCTTGAAAGGAAGAGTAAGTCTTTTTCCCTCTGCTTTAGCTTCTTCATCACTAATTCTACTATTTACCATTTTAATAATTTTCTTCCAAGGGGATCTTATAAAACTTTTATATTTTTTATAATCAATTCCGTTTGAAACGCAAAACACTTTTTTAGACATGAATGTTGCTGGTGATGTAATATAAAAACTTGTATATTCATCCAAATTAATTGTATTACTCCGCTTTAATTCTAATATACTAAGTTTAAGAATTCTCATCTTTTTTACTAAGGCATCAGG
>CAZRBD010000161.1:0-5322 GCA_964598265.1 uncultured archaeon | reverse complement strand
CTGCATATCTGGTGACTCTCTGAGCCGATATTCCTAGTCCTATTAAATTATCATAATTTTTTTGAATCGTTTTAGGATTCAAGGCAAGAAGTCCGGCAAATAAAGAAATCTTCTGATCCGTTATCCCCAGTTTTATTAAGTTATCATAGTTTCTCTTTATTGTTTTTGAACTAAAGCCAAGTAATTGAGTATATGTATTAATCTTTTTGGCCGATACTCCCAGCTCTATTAAGTTATCATAATTTCTTTGTATTGTCTCAGGATTCCTTCCTAAAAGCCCTGCATAGATAGTAATTTTTTTTGCCGAAATTCCCAATCTTATTAAATTGTCATAATTTCTGGTTATTGTTTTTGAATTGAAGCCAAGTAATTGAGTAAGTGTATTAATCTTCTGATTTGAGACTCCTAGACTTCTAAGATTATCGTAATTTCCTTGAACAGTTTCTGAATTAAATCCAATTAAGTAAGGAAAACAATTGATTTTTTTAGACGTTAGCCCTAATCTTCGTAGGCTTTCGTAATTTTTTTGAACTGTTTTATAATTACAACCAAGGAGGTATGCAAATCTATTAATCTCATTAGCTGAAATTCCTAAACTTCGGAGGTGGTCATATTTTTTTCTGACTGTTTTAGAATTCAAGTTAAGAAGACTGGCATTTAATGCGATCTTTTTAGCTGAAATTCCTAAACCTCGGAGGTGGTCATATTTTTTTCTGATTGTTTTAGGATTAAAGCCGAGAAGTTCAGCATTTACAGTGATTTTTTTGGCTGAAATTCCCAGTTCTATTAAATTATCGTAATTAATGTGAATCATTTTAGGATTTAAACCAAGAAGATGTATGTTATTTGATATTCTTCTTTTACTAATTCCTAAGAATTGCAATTTTCGAAAAGCTGCTCTAATATCGATTTCATTTTTATTATTTAAAAAGCTAAAACCAAAATCAGGTATTTTAAGGTATTGATCCTCTAATATCTGACTCAAAAACACTTTAAGATTTCTTTTTTCCAATGTTAACAGCTCTTTTTTATTGGTATTATGAAGTTAAATAACATATTAAAATTTATTGGAAAAGTGGATTTCCAAAAGATTAAACAAGCTAACCATACCTCTATTATAGCTAATATGGAGGATCTAGCAGAAATGCAAAAAAATTTTTTCTATTATTCACAACTTCTAAACTTCCACTATGAATTAAAACTAAAATAGAAAATTTTTTCTATTATCCCTATTACTAATTATCTAATATCCTTATAAATTCCTATTCTAAAAATTACTCTATTGTTCAGATTAATTAAGGGATTAGGGAGAGTAACCAAATTTACTAGAGGAGCTAACTTGATTGAGCATCTAGCAATAGCAGCTAATTCTGAAATAGATTCAGATAAATTTTTTATACAATTATTAGGTTTGAAAAAGATAAGAGAAAAAATAATTTCAGCAGATTTGATGGAGAAATTTTTTGGATTAGAGAAAGAGCATAAATTCGTGAGTTATGGAAGTGATACAATGACTTTTGAAGTGTTTATATCTGCTGATGATACAAAAGCAAAAGATCTTTATACACACTCATGCTTATTAATAGAAAACCGGGATGAGTTTGTAAATAGAGCGCTCTCTTTGGGATTTACCACAATTAAAGTCCCCAGAGATGATAGTAGCGGATATTTTCTTTTTATTAAAGATTCTTTTCAAAATCTGTATGAAATTAAAGAAAAAGAATAATTACTGTTCTCTACAATGAGAACAAATTTTATTTATCTAAGACACCGGAAGCTTTAATAATTTGTATATGGTCAAAAGCTAGTTTTAATGAGGGAATTTTTGATAGGGCTAAAATTTCTAACGAAGCAGCATCATCTTTTGCTTTAACGAGTTCGCTTTTAGTTTTTGGCTCACATAAAAATGCTACTGAAACAATATGTCCTCTAGGATCGCGTTTAGGATCGGAAAAAACGCCAATTTGTTTTATGATTTTTACTTTAATATTCGTTTCTTCAAAAGCTTCTCTTATACATGCAGCTTCTACGGTTTCGCCAACATCAACAAATCCCCCAGGGAGAGCATAAAAGTTTTTAAAAGGAGGGTTTTTTCTCCGTATAAGAACTAATTCTCTTTTTTTATTAACTAAAATCATTGCATCAACAGCTATTAAAGGAGTTTTTTGTATTGGCATTATATTATTCATCCCATACAGCTGAAGCAAGCAAATGCTCTATTCTTGTTTTTCGAGGTCTGAGAAATTCTGTATGGTTTTCCTTACGTTTTAATAATAAGTCTTTCTCGAGATTAATTGAATTAATAACATATACTTCTAAATTCTCTTTATCTAAGTATATGTGATTAAAACAGGGACTATCATCAGCACGAACCTTATTTGAAGTTGACGTTCCACAGTAAAGAAAAGTTGTAGTTGAGTCGTGTTTCCAAGACATAACATATGCGTGAGGCACGTGACGATGACCCATCAGTACTAAATCTATTCCAAAAAATTGGGTTAGCTCTAAAATTTCCCCCGCATCGCGAACTGTTGTAAATTTTTGTCCAGACATTGGAATAGGGATTAAATGATGATGTAAAGCTAATACTCTATTTTCTAAATTCTTGTCAAAGCATCTTCCAATCCAGTCAAGTTGTTCATCCCCAACCATCCCTTCAGCCATATCATCTCGAGCACTGCAAATGCCTACAATAAGGCTATTTTTTTCTTCTAGAATCATCCTTGAACGCCTTGGACCAATCATGCGTTCAAAAAATATTAAGCCCGTATTTTTCGCACAATGGTTTCCAGGAACCGCCATGAATCGAGTAATTTCTTTTATTCGCTTGATATATGGTAAGATCCCTTCAAATTGCTTAATTCTTCCTTTATGTACAATATCACCGGTACATATTACAACATCAGGTCGTACCTGTTTAATATAACTGATAATATTTTCCATATATTCTGGCTCAAACTCCGATCCATAATGCAAGTCCGATATTTGTATGAGTTCAACCAATTTTACAGCACTCTCATTGACATTAAGTGTACAGTTTAAGAGATAATTTCGATTACTTATAAATTTAATAATAAGTGTTCTGTTTAAAATATTTTTAAAAAAGAACATCTTAAAAATGAATTAGAGGGTGGGGAACGTATTTAATAAAAAATGAAAAGTAAACGCTTCAGCTTAAACTCTCTATAGTGAGAGTTAAATCTAAATAATTTATTTTTGGTAGTAAAAGATCTGATCAATTTCAGATTCAATTCTTTTTAATTTTTATAATTTTTATAATTTTTAAAATAATTTTTACTAAGGAAATTTCTTAAGTAAAAGATTCAGTAGATTAAAGGCTGTTTACGTTTTTAAACTCTCCAATGTGAGAGGTTGATTAAAAATTGATGAGAACTATATACTATTTAACCTTTTAAGGATAAAAATCTTAATTTCTTCAATATTTCGATCTTTATTATCAATGAAACCTTGCCCATAATCCTTCCTACCACCACCTTTCCCATTAAATCTGGACATGCATTCTTTAATAAAATTACCCATATTAAACTTCGATTTTTGAGCAGGTATAGGGGCCATCATTCCTAATACCATGATACCATTATCGACTTTGTTTAAGAAGATAATAATTAGATTTTCTGACTGTTTTAGAACTCTAACTGAAAAGTTCTTTAAATCTTTTTGAGATAATCCATCAAATATTTCTATAATGAGCTTATATTCTTTTAAAGATTTGGCTTTATTGACTAGATCTTTTATATAATCATCACTTAGTAGATTTTCAAACTGCTGAAGTTTCTCTGCACCTTTTACCCATTCTGTATATAGTTTATGGATTTTATTTGGTATATCGTCTTTTTTGGTATTTAGGAATTGAGCAATTTCAGATAATACATCACCTTCATATATTTCTGAAACGGTTAAATGTAGATCTTTCTCATTTATTTGGCCAGATTTTAGTGATTTATTTATTTTCTTCCATTTTTCAACCAAATCTTTTACGGTTCCAACGAGTTGCTTGCGTTCTACATTTAATATGAGTTTTAATTCATCAAGGATTATTTTATGCTTTTCTCTTAACTTATCTGTAGCTTTCCCTGCAGTAAATGTAAGTCTAACAACACCATCTTGAATTTTTTGTGATTTAGTGATGTGGATATATCCTGTTTCTGAAGTATTATTTAAATGCGTGCCACCACATGCTTCTACATCAATTCCAGGTATCTCAACAATTCGTACGTTCTTACCAGGAACTGCTCCACCTTGATATATTGCCATACCATATTTCTGCTCAGCTTCAGTACGTGGTATGAAATCCAAGTAGAGTTCAATACTTTCATTAACTATTGCATTTGCTCTCTTTTCTATTTTAAGTAATTTATCTCTATGAATTTGTTCATAATGGGTAATATCAAGATGAGAATTTTTTAATGTTTTTTTCGCACCAGCTTGATTTATATGGCTTCCTAGAACATCCCGAGCGGCTGCGTTAACAATATGTGTGGCAGTATGATGCTGAGAAAGTTGTTTCCTCCAATTCTTGTCAACTTCAATTTTTACGATATCATCCTCTTTGAATCTTGGTATATCATCAAGAACATGAATAGTGTGATTACCTTGTTTTATTACGTCATTAAATTTTTGGCCGTTAATTTTTCCTACATCATGTAATTGACCACCAGAAGTTGGATATGCCACAGATTTATCCATAATAACATTTTTGTCAATAATTTTTACTACTTTAGCTTCAGTAGAAGTTTTAGTATAATCATAATAGTATAAAGATTTTGTTTCAGGAACACCCTCTAAATTTAATTCTAGTCCTCTTTTAGTTGCATGGATTTGTTCTGTTCTTTCATGTCGTTCTACAACAAGTCTATAAAAATCATCGGGTATCTGCACTTTTACACTATATTTTTTTGCTGTGGATTTTACCAGATCTGGAGGAATACCCTTAGAATCATATAATTCAATCAAAGTATCTGTAGAAATCTTTCCCTTCTTTAAAATATTCTCTAATATTTTACCCGCTTTTCTCTTTGTAGCATAAAATTTTTTCTTTTCAACATCTAAAATTTCTCTAATCTCTTCTAAATGTTCGGATACTTCGGGGAAGATTCCCTCTAATTCTTTGGCATGCCACCCACAAACATCTCCCATATTAATATTCCAATTAAACTGATCAATAAAGCTAATAGCTCGCCTAAAAATGACTCTAAGATTATATCCTCCACCTACATTTGAAGGCAATTTTCCATCATTAATGGCAAATAGTAAACTACGAGCATGTTCTGCGATGGAATATAGAGCAGTCATAGGTAAAAT
>CAZRBD010000160.1:0-8640 GCA_964598265.1 uncultured archaeon | reverse complement strand
AAAATTGTATTTAAAATTGAAATTAAATAATAATTAGTTATACTCTTATTTATTTTATTATGTTATGAATTTGATAGTTGAAAAGAAGAATTAGGATTTTAGGGCGGCTTTACAGAAAGGACAAGTGGGATAATCTTCCTTTAATTCTTCACCGCAAAAGCTGCAGAATATTTTTTTTTCCTCCAATTCTTCTTTCTTCTTTTTCTGTTCAGCTTTCTTTTTTGCTTGTTGTTTCTTTTTCTCAGTTTCTTCTTCAATACCAGCTTTGTCAAGTACTCGTTCTCTGGGTGTCATATCCTCTCTCTTTTTTAGTTTTTCAAATGGTTTATCAGAATATTCCAGTTTTCCACTACAATCAGGACAATATTTTTTTGGTCTGCTAGACAGATAAAAAGCATAAACAATTGCACCAATCCCAATTGTGCCCACAATTACCATTATCCATACAATTTTTTGAATCATAGAAAGCGGTCTTCTAGCAGGATCTTCTAGTTCATGTTTACAAGTTTTACAATAGGTATATGTGATTTTTTTTGACATGGATTCCCAATTTATTATTAGTTTTTTAAATTCCTAATATTAAGTTATTGTTATAAATTATTATATTTTTTAATATGAACCAACATTGAAAGAGAATTCTTTTTATATTGAGACTTACGGATGCACTTCGAATAAAGCCGATTCCTATATAATATCTAATATCTTAAACGACTCAAATTACATGGTTACAACCTTAGAAAATGCTCAATTTATTATAATAAATACATGTGCTGTTAAAGAACAGACAGAAAATAAAATAAGGGCACGTTTAAAATTATTCCATGAAAGGTATAATAATAATCCAAATTTACATGTAATAATTGCCGGTTGTTTACCTCATATAGCACCTAATTATATTGAAATCATTAAAGAAATTATCCCCTCATTTGGGGCAATTATCGATTTAGACAATATTAGAGATTTACCCCAAATTTTAGAGAAAATAAAAAACGGAAATAAAGGTCTAATCTTAAAATCGAACCAGTTAGTAGATAAAGCTCAATTTTATATTAAACATCATCCTGGTAAAATAACAGGAATAATTCCTATATCTGAAGGATGTAACGGCTCTTGTACCTATTGTTGTGTAAAAAATGCGAGAGGGAAACTCAATTGTTATGATCCTGAGCACATAATTCAAAATATAGAGCAACAATTAGCACAAGGAATTAAGCAGTTATATTTAACTTCTCAAGATTGTAGTATATATGAGCGTAAAGGTATAAACTTGCTAAGATTAGTGGAACAAATAGTTAACTTAGACTATGAATTTTTCTTAAGAATTGGGATGATTAATCCGGCATTTTTAATTTACAATTTTGACCAATTGATTTCAATTTTCAAATTGAAGAAAGTTTATCAATTTCTTCACATTCCAATTCAATCTGGAAGCAACAAAATCTTACAAAAAATGCAAAGGAGGTACTTAATCTCAGATATAATTGATAAATTTGATATCTTAAGATTAACTTTTCCTAACCTAACACTTTCTACTGACATAATTTGCGGATTTCCGGGTGAAACTGAATATGATTTCTATAGAACAATTAATTTTATCAAGTGGTTAAGACCAGAAATCTTAAATATTTCCAAATTCACACCAAGACCAGGAACTAAAGCGAAAGAAATGGAACAAATTGAAAGCAGAACTATTAAAGAGAGATCAATTAGATTATCAAGGATTTTTAGGAATTCTCTTAAACACATTAATGATGGATGGCAAGATTGGGAGGGAGAAATTTTAGTATTGCATGAAGGTAAAAAGCATAATCAAGCATTCGGAAGGAATTTTGCTTATAAAAATGTGTTTTTAGATGATTATAAAGGGGAACTCGGCAAATTCGTAAAAATAAAAATAGAAAGAGTAGATGGTTTTAATCTCTTTGGACGATTAGTTTAGATTAGTTTAAAATGCTCTAGAGCTTTTTGAGCGACAATATCACCCCATTCTTGAACAAAATGTCCTGCTTCTTTAATTCTTAAAGGTGTTGGGCATCTTGGAATCATTTTTCTCAATTGTCGCATCACGGATGGGCCAAGTACGGGGTCTTGCATACCAACTGCCATAAAAGTTTCTCCATTCCATTCTTTTTCAAACCAATCTCGAGCTTTTCTTGAAATTTCTGCACCGGGTGCATCATGTGTTGTGGGCACGAGTTGAGGAAACCGTCGTATTCCTCCTTTGTATTTTATATCAGGAAAGGGAGCATTATAAGCGGCAACTTCTTCTGTTGTAAGGATTGGTGCCCCCCTTATCATTAACCGTCCAACGTCCATATCAGGAGTTTTCTTAACCCAATCTCGAAATGCTTTGAACCCAGGTGATGGTACCCCTTCACCGGTAGATAAAATTGTGTTCATTAAAATCAAGTGTGTGAATCTCTTTGGCATATCCATCGGTAAGGTAAGACCTAAAATACCACCCCAATCTTGGCATACAAGAGCTATATTCTTTAAATCTAGACGTTCAATAAATTCTATTAGGAAATTGCGATGGAAATCAAAAGTGTAAATTTCGTCATCTACCGGTTTATCAGATCTTCCAAATCCAAAAAAGTCAGGTGCAACAGCCCTATATCCTGCAGATATAAAGATTGGAATCATCTTTCGATAGAGGTAACTCCATGTTGGTTGGCCATGTAAACATAAAAAAACCATATTCGAATTCTTTGGACCTTCATCAATATAATGTATCCGTAACCCTTCAAATCCCTTAAGATCATCAAGAAAAAGTGGCTCAAACGGAAAATTATAAAGATTTTTAAAGTTCTCTTCTGGAGTCCTTAATGCTTTAATCATATAATTTCATCTCTTTTAGTAATATCTTTATCTTTAAATAAAATAAATACTTGAATAGAATATAATTTATTACTTAAAATATTCCATTAAAAAGAATTAAACACGGTTATATAAAAAAAAGAATAGTAATTATTCAATTCTCAATTCATTCTTTAATCTTTTAATTTCATTCTGGCGAATATTGAAATAATTACGCCAGTGAGGCCATATACTCCATTAAAGGTAGATATTAATATTGTGGGCAAGTCATTTATCGATGATCCTCCATATATACTTGTTATAAGGAGAGTAATTATGCTAAAAATACCAGTTCCAAGCCCCATACCCACTACTAATCTTCCAGCAAAATTTGAACTAAATCCTGCAATTAAGGCCCCTATAATAACAGATATACCTCCAGCAGCCGCGATATAACTAAATACCATTAATATTATTCCTAAGACTGCCTGAGTTTTAGGGCCAACGTATACAGAGGCTAACTCCAACAATCTACCATAAAACCCTACACTTCCCACAAGGGAACTGGTTATTATCAAAGCACCCCCAATTATGCATAGAAAAACCCATTTTTTATGTTCCATTTTCTTTTAAACCTAAACTTTTTTAATACTTACTTTCATCATAACAAGTTAAATTTTTAAATTCATTCTTTTAAAATTATTGATAAAAAATTGTGATTAAATCACTTTATTTTTTTTTTAAATTATTATCTTTTCAGGGTGAGTATAAATATTCATCCTTCTTCCACGAGCGAACCCTATTAATGTGATTCCGTATGCAAAAGCCAATCTAATACCTGATTCTATAGCAGCCGAAAAAGAGGCAACAATAGGGATTTTTGCTCTAATAGCTTTTAAAACTATATCTCCCGTTAATCGTCCGGTTGATGTGAGAAATACATTATCAAAACTAAATTCTTTTAGGAGAAGATCTCCAATAACTTTATCTATAGCATTATGTCTCCCAATATCTTCTTTTACACTTAATAAAGTCCCTTTAAAATCGAAAATTGCCGCCCCATGACATCCTCCTGTTTCACGATATATAGGAGTGTTTAACTGCATATTTTTTAAGGCTGTGAAAATGACTTCTGATTTTAATTTAATATCACTTTTAGCTTTAAGGGTCTCTTTAACTTTCACTTTTTCTAAAGTTTTCTTAATGGCGTTACGCCAGGGTGATGATATACCACAAGTAGAGTCTACTACTCTACTCACTGGATTAATATCGAGATTTTTAATGTTAAAATCAATATTTTCAGTTAAAGTTATATCAATACAATTTTCTAATTCATGGACACTGAAATTTTTAACATCTTTTATTGAATTAATAATTCCTATCGAATACAAGAAGCCTATAGATAACTCTTTAAGATCATGAGGTAGGCATATAATGTTTACTAACGCTTCAGAATTTACATAAAGATCCATTGGTTCCTCAATTAGAACAGTATCCTCCAATTCTGTTCTCTCATTCTTCTTGATTCTTGAGATATTAACAGAGCGCTTAAACAAAATAATTTCCTTGATAAATTATTGGTGGTTTAATGGTTGAATAGATTTAATAGTACTAAAATCTTCTTTTAAAATTTTAAGACATAATAAGATAAGAAAAAGTCAATGATAAAAGATCAGGCTTTAACAAATAATCTACCATTAGAACTATTAATGAGATTAAGGAAGATATCACCATTAATAAGAGTAAATAATTTCAATTAATAATTTATATAATCTGAAATATTTTTTCGGTTAAATTATTCTTTAGATTAAAACCAAATTTTTTATAAAGTCCCAAGGCTTTTTCATTTTCGGCATGAACTTGTAAATTAATTGTCTTACACCCTTTCTCACGAAGTGTTTCAATTCCAGTTGCGAGCAGAGCGCTTCCAATTTTACGATGTTGATGACTTGGAGGCACACTTAAATCTGCAATTAACCCAATGTGTTTCTGTTTAGGATTGATATACGCATCACAAAGTCCAATTATTTTATCATTTTCGTAAGCGATGCAATACTCAACAATATGATTTCTTCTAAATGCTTCTTGTATTCTTTTCCATTTTCTTTCTCTCAGCGGTTTAAATTTAAATGATCCTTCAAAAGCTTTATTTATTACTGTTATACAAGTAGAATAATCATCAATTTCCTTTTTATTCTGAATTGTAATACCCTCTGGAATACCCGGATGCGAAAATAAAGAAGAATCATCTAAATACATTGACCATGAATAATGAATAGGTTTAAATCCTAAAAATGCTAATCTCTCTTCAAAAGGTGCTGATAAATCCCCTAATGTTTGAAATAAGAGCTCTGGGGCATTACTTTTCTCCCCAAGATCAACAATAGCATCGATTATTTTCCCTGGAAGATCTGATTTCATATACTCTGGTATAATTCCATATATTGCATTCCAAGCATCTTTATATGTTGGCATTTTTGAGACTCCAGCAAAAGCAATAATTTCACCTTGCTGATTTTCAAAAATCAGAAAATTCTGAGAAAAATCAGTGTCTTTACCTAATACTATACGAACTAACTCTTCAGTCAATTCAATTGTTGTTTCGGGATTAAAATATTTTATCATTTGATTGTATAAATCTACAAATACAGAAAGTCCTATGGATTCATCATATGATTTAATCCGAATAAAATTCGCCTTCATAGAGTATTATAAACACAATTAGATATTTAACAATAATGAATTGTATAAATCTGAAAATTCATAATAAACAGGAGTATTAGATAAAAAAATATGATTTAAGAGGCAATATATAGTCTACCATTAGAACTATTTGAAACTTTTCCTGTCTTTTTATCAATTTTTGAATGGTTCTTAGCAACTGAATGATCTCCGCTGTATTCAACAAATTTACCTACGATCTTATCCCCATTCATAAGCTCAATTTCGTTTACTTCACCTAATTTGACATAAGAAGGCAGTATTCGTGAAACTTTTCCTTTAACCACTATCGTACCTCTCACTTGATCTGCTCCAACACACCGATCACAATCACCTTCTACAATAATAGTGCCACCATGACTATGAATTCCTAGAAATGAACCTGCACCACCACAAATTAGTGTTGGAAATTTTTTCCCTGGTTTTGAGCCACGAACCCAAGTTAACGCCTCGTTACCTATTTTACCTTTCACTCTAATGATACCATTTTCCATTCCTTTCCAAAAACCACGATATGCAGCACCTACATAATGTCCTGCATCTCCTGTGATTTCTAATTCCCCTCCTTTTAACATAGCGCCTGCCCAATCATCAGCATTGCCATTAACTACTATTTTTCCACCCGTCATTTGACTTCCTACATGCATGCCCACATCACCATGGATAATAATCTCCCCACCCGTCATTTTTTCTCCAATGCGTTTAACCTTAGAGAGATCTCCTTCTATAGTGATTTTTAATTCACCTATATCTCCTGCTTCTCCTGAAACATCAAAATAATCACCTATTTCTTTTTCTTCGTTCCCATGGTAAACTTTTAATTTTTTTATTTCTGTTGCTGTCTTATTTGCAAATTTATCTGTGCTGATTATTTCAGCTTCTAATGGAAATTTAGGAGTATTCTTTAATTTTAATTTAATCTCTACCAAGTCTTATTCACCCTTCTTCTTTTTTACTACTTCTATTAATCTCTCTAATATTTTTTCATCAGTAAGACATTCTCCAGGAGCTTCTTTAACCTTCCGCAATCTTAATGGAACACTATCCATACGATAAGCAGTTCCTTCACACTCAATACCAGCAATTGCCGGAGGTAAAATAATATCGGCGTTTACCGAAGTTGGTGTATGATGAGGCTCAATAGAAATTAAAGGGTGTTTAAACAAGTTTCTTACGGCTGCAGCTGGAAAATTACTTGCTGGATCTGAGGCAACAATTAGAGAAACATCAATCTCGTCTCTCATTAGGAGATCTACCGAAGAGAATTCTCCTGGATTAAATCGAGGATATCCTTTAGAAAAGTCTATCGAATAAGGATATCCAGTTTGCCAAGTAAACACTTGATTTGCGCCTGCCACGTTATAATGTCCACGCATAGGTGTTAGTAAAAATTTCGTATGATCATTTAATTCTCTAACTAAGCAAATAGCAGTATCGACGTTTCTATGATGCGATAATGATTGGGTTAATCCCATCCCGAAAAAAAGTACTCCAAAATTGCATGATTTAAGAGTTTCAACTAATTTTTTAATATCCTCGATTGAAATTCCTGAGACCATTTCCACATCCAATTCAGTCCCTCTTAATATGGCTCGCATTGCATTTACTAATTCGTAATCCTCACTAGGATTTATTTGTATGTGGAGATCGGCAATCTGAGCCGTATGAGTATTTCTTGGATCTACGACGATAAGATATCTATCGTTTCTTCCATCCTTTCTGAAATATCCTCTTATAAATTCACTGTATCTTCCAAGATGTCGAGGATGAGCATGAACAGGATTACTACCCCAAAAAATTACAAGATCAGCTCTATTTTTATATTCTCCTAAAGTAGAGGTCGGCACTCCAACCTCTTGAATCGCTATTAATGATGGACCATGACACACTGAGGCGGTATTATCCAAAATTCCACCCAAAATTTCACCTAATTCTACACCCTTCCTTTGAGCTTCACATTCTGTACTTGAAAAGCCATAGAGTAGAGGGCGTTTTGCTTTAATTAATAGATCTGCAGCCTTATTTAATGCTTCATCCCATGATACTTCTTTATATGAGCCATCATCTCGGATAAGGGGTTTTTCGTATCTGTGTTCACTTGGGTTAGAAGAAAAAAATTTCTTTGTTCCAATCTGGCATCCATTACGGACTTCTATAATAATATTTTCCTTAACATCAATATCAACTTCGAGGTCGTCGCATAGAGTTACGGTTAAATATCTATATGTTATTTATTTCCGCAAAATGGACAAACCACGTCGTTGACAGTTTTGATTTTCTCAACCATGATTCTTTAGAAGTTTTCTTTCAATATGAAAATTAGTTACCTTTTATAACTTAAGATTTGAAAAGTTTAATTTTATAAAAAAATTATTATGAAGGGATTTAGGCAATAATAATAAAACACTTAATAATAATAAATCTTATCCATAAAAGGCTTTATTCTCTTTTCCCTCTTTCTCTAATAATTTATATTTTCACCTTAAGCTTTGTTAATTAAATAAATTATTGTTTAAGGTGAATCCATCTGTAAAATTATTATTTTTTTCCTAAATTAAGATGAAACAGTTACAAAACATTTTAAAAATGGACGATAAAACGTTTGACAAAAAAGTTATTTTCTAATTTTTTTTATATCTTTTACCGAGTTAAGAGATTTTCAACCAAAATTTTTGTGTTATGATTATTAAAAGGATGAAAATAAAATGAGCTAAACTTCACTTTTAGGTTTCAATAATTTTATATGAATCTATCTTTACTTCTTTTTAAAGATACTAATAACAAAAAATAAAAGAATTGTTCAATAATTTTTTTATTTTTGATAAAAATATTGATTCGAGATTTAAATGTCAACTAAAAAGCAAAAAGATAAAAAAGAAAAGGAAACCATAGCAAAGAAAAAAGCTGAAGCAAAAGCCAAGAAAGAAAAGGAACCTTTGGCAAAGAAAGGAGCTGAAGCAAAAGCCAAGAAAGAAAAGGAACCTTTGGCAAAGAAAGGAGCTGAAGCAAAAGCTAAGAAAGAAAAGGAAGCTTTAGCCAAGCAAAAGGCTGAAGAAAAGGCTAAAAAAGAAAAGGAAAAATTAGCAAAGCAAGAAGCTAAGCTTGAGGCCAGGAAAAAAGCTA
>CAZRBD010000159.1:0-8792 GCA_964598265.1 uncultured archaeon | reverse complement strand
AATCCCAAAATAAGAATGAATTAATCCATCTCTCATACCTGTCATTTCCTTCCAAGGAATTTCAGAATATTTTTTCCTAATATCATCGTTAATATTTTTTGTAGCTTCTCCAATGATTTCAAACTTTCTAATAACTGCGCTTTATGTTTTATCATCTTTTTGAAATTCTTCGAATGTTAAGGTTTCGATGAAGATATCAATTTTATTCATCGCTTCAATGATATCTTTCAAATAAATATGTTGATTCCTCATGAATATATTACCGTTTTTAAAATTTCATCTTTCAATTCTTCCTTTAAAGCATTTTTTGACACTATATCTACTTTACACTTAAAAATATCTTCGAGAAATAACGAAAGACCAACAAAATTAAAGAGATCTGCCTCATCATCAAAGTCGACAAGTATATCAATATCACTGATCTCATTATACTCATCACTTACATATGAGCCAAATAAACCTAATCGTTTAACCTTAAATCTCTTTTTTAACTCGATTTTTAGATTAGTAAGAATCGTGAGAATCTCTTTTTTACTAAGCATTTTTTACAAATAATTTAATATTTTGTTATTATTAATATACTGTTTTTAATTATTTTAATGATAACTGTCGACTTCTTTGAAAATTAAAGAATTTAAACTGGAAGAGTATTTTGCGAAATATGAATTCACAGTTGAATATCTCCTCTGTTCTTCTGATTGCGAGTCCTTTAACGTAAAAGAATTATTAGAGTTTAAGGACGGGTCTTTAGAAGAACTAAATAAACTAAGATTGGGATATACGGAATCACTTGGTGCTCCCATGTTAAGGAATGAGATATTAAAACTATATAAAGAGACTGACATGAAAAACATTATTGTCTTTTCAGGGGCAGAGGAGGGAATTTTCGTCTATATGAATGTTCTTTTGAAGAAGGGAGATCATATTATTGTCCAATTTCCTGCGTATCAGTCATTATTTGAAATTGCGAATGCGATAGGCTGTGAAGTGACTAGATGGACGATGATAGATGAAAGTGATTGGGAACTCGATTTGGAATTCTTGGTATCGAATATTAGAAATAATACCAAATGTATAGTTATAAATTTCCCACACAATCCGACAGGATATCTTATTTCAAAAGAGAAATATAAAAAGATTATTGAAATTGCTAAACAAAACGATATTTACGTATTTTCTGATGAGGTTAATCGTTTTTTAGAATATAAAGAGAATGATAGGCTTCCACCGATGTGTGATTTATATAATAAGAGTATATCTCTTGGTGTTATGTCAAAATCATATGGGCTAGCTGGATTAAGAATTGGATGGATTGCTTCAAAGAATCAGTCCCTTTTAAAGCAAATTGCTTCATTTAAGAATTATACGACTATTTGTAATAGCGCACCTAGCGAATTTTTTGCCACTTTAGCTTTAAGAAATAAGGGCATCATTGTAAAAAGAAATCTTGAAATTATTCAAACAAATCTTAAATTATTGGATGATTTCTTTGAAAAATATCACCATTTATTCCGGTGGATTAAACCAAAAGCAGGTTCTATTGCTTTTCCAAGGTTTGTTGGAAACAAAAACACTGATGAATTTTGTAGAGATTTACTAAAATCGAAAGGAGTTCTATTAATGCCCAGTTCTAATTATGATTATGGTGATAGACACTTTAGAATCGGATTTGGGAGGAGAAACATGGCTGAAGCTTTGTTAAAATTAGAAGAATATCTTGAGGAAAATTATTGATATGCTGAAATTTATATTATTTTGGAAAATCAAGTAAAATTAGTTAGTGGAATTCTATTTAAGCCTTTTACCTTATCATAATCACTATCTTGAGAGATAATTTGTTTGTCAATAGTGATAGCAATTCCTATATGCAATGAATCGAAAAATGAAAGATTATATTTTTTCCTTAGATAAATTGCTGTTAAAGAACCGGTAGTATCTAAAGGAGCCCAATCAATATTTCTTATCCTTTGGAGCTCAACTAAATCTGCCTCGAATTCATATTCTATTTCCTTGGACTTATATATTAGTTGGAGTTCTATTAGAGAAACAGAGGAAAATTTAGCTTCAAATTCACCTTTATTTATTTTAATCATAATATTCTTAGCAAATTTGTGGTAGGCATCATTCCGATTAAGAAAAGCGTAGAGAGTGTCAGTTTCAATTAACGGCATACTAATATCTCTTGGAAATTTCTTTTAATGCTAATTCTTCAGCTTTATTTTTAGCTTCTTTAGCCGATTCTTTCCATTCATATTTCCCACTCAAATTTTTAATTGGGTCTCCCTTAGTAGGAATAATACCTATATGGTCACCCGCATCAAATTCAACAACGTCTTGACCTGGTTTTATACCAAATTTTTCTCTTAATTTTTTTTTTTATTACTATTTCTCCATGAGTGCCGACCTTAACATTATTCATGTAATTTCCTCCGAAATATTTTTTTTTTTCCTATTATTGTAATATTATCTTGACTTTTTAAACTATTTCGGATTTTTTATATAAATCTTTCTAAAACTGATTAAGAGCAAAATTCAGGATATGTAAAGTAAATTGAAAGAAATTTTCAAGAATTTATTTAATATATATATTTTAAATTAATTTTACATTAACTACATAGAGGCATTAAAATTAAAAGCTTTAATATTGAGAAATCATAGAAAACTAATATTGTTCTTTAATTTGGAGCTCTATTGATATATGAAATTAACCAATAAACTTGAATTAACATATATCCCGACAACTTACTGGAATGAGCCATTAAGTGGGTTTGAATTAATAACTGAAGGAAAACAACTCCCCCCCCCAAATACTAACTTTTTTCTGTTATGGAGTTCATCACTTCAATCAGAGGATGAGCTTACTGAGAGTATTAAACTTATTTTTCCCTCAATACCAGCAAATAAACTATTATCTTGTAAGATCAATCTTGGTAAACCTTTTAATTTATCAAATAAGGATAAACAAAAAACCTCCGAAAAAGGATTTTTTAAAATATCCACCCTCATTGGAAAAATAATGCCTATTTCACCCGCAATAAAATTACTATACCAATTGGAAATATTAGAAAGCAGCGATCGTAAAATTAAACATTATAGTAATTCCATTAAAACTTGGGCTTTTCTAACAAAATTGATATTTGAACAATTAAATAAGGGCCAATTCATTCCTATCTTAGAGCAATTTGCAGATGAAAAATATTTAGGTCAATGGCGTTTATTATTAAAAACCCCAAATGACAATATTCGTTTTAAAACAATTTTAAGTAATAGTTCCTGGCCAGTTTTTTGTCTACCTATAAATTTTATCAACGATAATGAAGCACTTAAAACAGATGGCCTTTGGCATCCGTCATATCTGTTTTCAATCTTCATGGATAAGGTAGGAGATCATTTAATTCGTTCTACGCTAAAGAAGAGCAAATTCCAAACTTTTTCAGAATTTTATAGCACGGAAATTACAAAAGAGAAAGATCAAGGTTTTAAATTAGGCTGGGATTACAAATTCCTTAAATCTCTCATCAGAAATGATCCAAGTTTTAATGTAGAAGAATATTATGAGACTATTTTACCTGCTCTGATTGCTAATTGGACTCAATCTGCTCAAGGATTTGCATTAAAACATGGGTTTACTTTCAATTTAGAACTGAAATACCCAAAAAGACCAGAAGATGACTGGCCACTAATATTTAATCTTTCATTACAAGATGGTGCTAAAACTATTCCATTAAATGAACTCTGGGAGGGAAATAATGTAAAAAGAAAAGAGATTCAAAAAATTTTTGAAGAGGATGAGCACTATTTTGAAATTATCTTAAGGGCTTTAGGTATTGCATCAAAGATATTTCCACCGATTAAAAGGGCTTTACAAGGAAAAATCCAGCACAAAATCAACCTTAATTCAAAAGAAGTTATGGATTTTTTAAAATATCCAAAAGATTTATTGATTCAGAATGGATTTAATATTATTCTTCCCGAAGTATTTACAAGGAGTGGAGAGCAACGCTTATCGGCTCGATTGATAATTCGTTCAATTGGTGACAAAAAGCTTCAAAAAGGAACATCCCCCCTCTTAACGTCAATGTTTGACATTAATTCGATGCTAGAATACAAATGGGAGGCTAGTGTTGAAGGAAAAAAAATATCGGAAGAAGAATTCAATTACCTGATAAATTCCAAAGAACCATTGATAAACTTAAATGGGAAATGGATCTTAGTGGATCAGCAGGATATTGAAGGTTTAAAGGATATTAAGGACTCTGGAAAGAAGAATTATATGGAGGTATTAAAACTTGGACTTAACGGAAAGATTCAACTTCAAGAGAATGGAACGGAGTATGAAGTAATTGTTGAAGGCGAACTAAACGATATAATTGAAAAAATACAATCAATAGAATCCTTCGATGAAATTTCTTGTCCTTCATCATTCCAAGGTAAACTTCGGCATTACCAACAAACAGGCCTTAATTGGATGGGAAACATGATAAAATTTAATTTTGGGCTCTGTTTAGCCGACGATATGGGACTTGGAAAAACAATTCAAATTATTGCATTTTTGTTGTATTTAAAACAAGATTTTCCAAATAATCCTGGAAGTACTTTAATTGTTTGCCCTACCTCAATATTATTTAATTGGCATCGTGAACTAAAGAAGTTTGCTCCAGATTTAGAAGTTATACTTCATCATGGACCTAAAAGAATCAAAAAAGCAGCTGGAATACCAGAATTTCTAAAACCACATCGAATTTATCTAACATCTTATGGAACGCTTAGAAATGATATTGATTTTTTTGAAACAATTGAATTTAGTGGAATTATAATAGATGAGAGCCAAAACATGAAAAATTATGCTTCAAAACAAACACAGGCCATAACTAAACTAAAGAGCCAATATAGAATATGTTTAAGTGGTACTCCTATAGAGAATCGTTTACTTGAATTATGGTCCCTTTTTAATTTCTTAAATCCGGGACTTTTAGGAACCAGACCTGAATTTCAAGAGAAATTTATCTTACCAATTGAACGATTTCAGAATCAAGAAGCAATTGATAAGTTAAAGTTAATAATCTCGCCCTTTATTATACGACGCGTTAAATCAGATAACTCAATTATAAATGATTTACCTGAAAAAAACGAAATGAAAATTTTTTTAGAATTAAGCGACGAGCAAGTGAAGCTGTATAAAGAACTTGTTGAAAATACATTAAAAGAATTAGGAAGCTTGTCAACTGAAAAGAGAAAGAAGACAGGATTAATTCTTGGATTATTAGTAAAATTAAAGCAGATTTGTAACCATCCTCATCAATATCTTAAAATCAGTATTCCATCCATAGATGATGACGACAAATTAATGGAAATTGTCTCTCAATCACATAAATTGGAAAGATTATTGGAAATGACTGATGAGGTCATCTCAAATGGCGAAAAAACTTTAATATTCACCCAATTCACGAAAATGGGAGATATATTGCAAAAAATATTTGAATATAAGTATAAGTTCAAGATTCTTTATTTTCACGGTGGAGTGCCTGAAAAGAATAGAAGGGAAATTGTTGACCAATTTCAATCAGAAGATATGGAAAGTCCTCCAATATTAATATTATCATTAAAAGCGGGAGGAACAGGCTTAAATTTGACCCAGGGAAATACGGTAATACATTTTGATAGATGGTGGAATTATGCAGTTGAAGAACAGGCAACAGACAGGGCACATCGCATAGGTCAAAAATCTATAGTGAATGTTTATAAATTTGTTTCAATTGGCACGATTGAAGAAAAAATAGACAAATTATTAGAAGAAAAAAAGAAACTTGCTGAAAGTGTAATAACAGTAACTAAAGGAGAATCTTGGATTTCGGAATTAAGTTTTAAGGAATTAAATGAGCTATTTTCACTGAATAGTTAAGAGATTCTAAAATAATTTGAATCCAGATAAAATTGATGAAGCTGGAGAAATAATATTTAATTTTACTAAACTTATAATCTGTTTCTTTTTAAAATTTGTATTGATTAATTAAATATATGAATAATAGTCAAAAAAAAGAAGATATATATACGACAGTAGCTTTCATTGAAGAACTAAGGGCTTCCATACAAAAGATTGCTTCTTTAAATGTATTATATAAAGAAAAACTAAGTGATCAAAATTTTAGTATTATTTTAGGTCAAAGCAAAAAATATATTGAAAATTTAAAACATAAAATGAAATATATCAGTCCTGACTTCATCATTGCTTTAGATAAATTAGAAATTTTTAAAAATAATATTGAATCTCGGTTTAAAGAAAGAAGTACTAATGAAATTAAAATAATTGAAAAATATATTAAATTAAACAAGTTACCTAGATTCACAGGAAAAACATTTAAATACCATCCTAACCTTGAGCGAGACTATTTCAAAACAATTGATACTAAAGAAAAAGCATATTGGTTTGGATGGTTATTTGCTGAGGGTTGGATAGAAAACCCAAGACCAGATAAAAATCATTCAATAGGAGTTGGATTAAATAAGAAAGATGAGATTCAATTACAACATTTCATAAAAACAATAGGTTTTAATCCAAAATATATTAGATATAAAAAAGATAGAGTAAGGACTAAAAATTATGAAGAGGCTAACTACTTAGAGATTGGATTTCAATGTTTGGAATTTAAAAATCACCTAGTAAATCATGGTTTTATTGTTGGAAAAGCGAAATCTAAAAATATTGAATTACCAAGGTTTTCTTCTCGGGATTTATATCTCGCATTTCTTTTAGGTTTTTTCGATGGAGATGGAGATCAAGGAACTTCTTTAATTAATTCTGGAAGTAAGATTTTTCTAGAACAAATCAAAGAATATTTTTACTTAGATTTTAAGATAAGACAAAAAATAAGTACAGGAGGTTATATAGAGGGTAGATTTGTTAAAGGTTCAGTATATAGAATGAGTTTAGGTGCAAAATTATTTAATGAAATGTTAAAAAATTATAAGAAAAGTTTGCATAGAAAAAGAATTTGGCTTCAAAGTAAGGAAGATAAAATTAAAAGAGCAATTGAATTGACAAATAAGAAAAAAAAATTAATGTTTACTAAAGAAGAACTTGAAGAACTTATCTGGAAAATGTCAATGGTCAAGATTGCTAAGAAACATGAAGATATTTACGGTATTAAAATCAATAATAGAACTATTGATAAATATGTAGAAAAGTGGAATATGAAAAAGCCACCTCATGGATTTTGGAACAAAAAGAAAAGAACATGAAAAAAAGAAACATTATTACTAAATTTAAATTTATTTGTTTTGATTACTTAGTTTTATAAAAGGAAAAAAGAATAAAATAATTTCAAAACTTTAAGTGATAAAAATAGACAATCGTAGAAAAGAATTCATGGAAAATAGAAGACTTAAACGTAAAAGGACTGATACGCCCCAAAAAAAGACGGAGTATGAAAAAGAACGAACTCGTGAAGAAGTTGAGCAAATTAAGAGTGAGCTTATCAGATTTGCCAATACGTCTTGGGGAAAACAATGGATTCAATCAAATTTATCAATTGGACGACCTTTCCGAATGCAAAGAGGTATAGAATATGTGAAAGATGAAAGACGAATAGATAATCTTTCAATCAATAAGGGTCAGATCTTTGCGACTGTACAAGGTACAGCGCCTACGCCTTATAGAGTAAAAATTAATTTTGACACAATACCTGAAGATGGATGGAAAAAAATACTTGAAAAATTTACTAATAAGATAATTAACCTTATAGAATTATTAGAGGGTTCCTTACCAGAAGATATTATCTCTACTTTCGAGGAAACTGAATATTCCTTATTTCCTGATGCATCTCAAGGTTTCAATGCCAAGTGTTCCTGCCCTGATTCAGCAATTCCTTGCAAACATATTGCTGCTGTAATTTTATATATTGCTCGCGTTTTGGATTATAACCCTCTTCTATTGTTAGAATTAAGAGGAAAATCTAAGAGTGAAATTCTTAACGACTTAAGTCTAGTTAAAGATGTAAAAAAGAAAGACGGATTAGTAAAAGACTCTAATAAAGAAATTGGTAAGTTTAATTTTAATATACCTAAAATATCTATTCAAGAATTATCAGAAAAACAAATTAAATCAGAAAAAGAGGATTATAGTATTGGTTTTAAACTTAAAAAACCGGGAAAAATAATAGAGACATTGGAAAATTTGGGAATTCCTCAAAATATTGAAAATAAAGCTTTTGAGATTGTATTAAGAGCGATATATCGAACAATTACGTCTAGAATATATGATTCGTCCTTAGAACTAAGTAAATAAAATGATTACTTCTAAATTGAGATTTTGACACTGTAAAATTAATTTTCTATTTTATAAATTTGAAGAGTAATTTTTATAAGCTCTGAAATGATTATCTATAATTTGGTGAAGACTTTTAAAAACACCATTGTTAAATTAATTGAAATTAAAAAAATTTATTGATGAGAATGGAGCTTGGAGGGTTTTTTAGAGAGTTTGCAAAATATAATAAAAAAATATTGAAAAAACTTATAATATTAGGTATTCTTGTCTTATATTTTGCATTTCTAATTTTTTACAATCACTTCCGAATAAATCTAGATTATTCAGTTGATGGTAGCTGGATTTTTGGTATTATTTCAGGATTAATTTCTACTGTGGTTCTTATTTTTTCGGTTGATACACTTTGGTTTTTATATAAAAAAAGGAAGTAATTTAAGTTCACTAAAAAGAATAGGGATTTTTTATAGTCCCTTGTTTTTTCTTTATTTACTTAATAAGGTTCAGAAATAAATCTAAGTAATCCTCG
>CAZRBD010000158.1:2973-8811 GCA_964598265.1 uncultured archaeon | reverse complement strand
GAATCATACTTAAGAAAAAATAATTTAAGTTTTTTATTGCTAGAAAAAAAGAAAACTATGATTTACTAAACTCAAAAGTTGATCCTGTTAAGATTTTCTTCGGAATTAGCACTATCTATTAAGATACAATTCCTCACATTTAGGTTAGAGAAATTAAAAACACACTCCTTACCTATAATACAATTATTTAATTTGAAGTTTTTTCCAATTTTTACCTTATCAAAAATGATGGTATTGGATATTTCTACATAATCATCGATTTCTGAACCTGAACCTATATAAACATTTGGACCTAAAAGAACATCATCACCTATCTTAACATTTCTCTCAAGATAAACGGGTTCGATAAACGTTGGATAATCTCCAATAAAATTATCAATTTTGCTATGGGTTATATTATTTTTAAAGAAAGATCTAATTAAATCTGGAATCTTGTTAAGATCTGAATTTTCAGGTCTCTCTATTAAATTTTCAATTTCTTTTAGATCTTTTTCCATTTATTCTCAATCTCATTTATAAATTTAGAAGTGATATTAACTCGTTAATATTTTCTCCAGTCTTACAACTTGTAGTTATAACTTCTATATGTGGATTTATTTTCTTAGCATCATTTATCATCTTCTCAACATTAGTGCCTAAACGTTCCTTAAGATCGATTTTGTTGATAACCGCAATATTTGACATTTTAAAGAGCATTGGATGCTTTTCTATAACCCATTCGCCTTCTGTGATTGAAACAATAGTAATTCTTTGATCAGTTCCCAACAGGAAATCAGATGGACAAATTAAATTTCCAACATTTTCAATAAAGATTAAGTCATAATCTTTTAAATCCTTATTTTTTATAATCTGATGAATGTGATATGCATTTAGCGCACATTCTCGACCAGTATTGATTTGAATTGTCTCTACATTGTATTTTTCAATTCTATCAGCATCAACTCTCGTTGTAATATCACCACATATGACCAAAATTCGATATTTTGTAGATAATTTTTCTGCTATTTTTTCTAGAAGCGCAGTTTTTCCAGCTCCTATAGCTCCAACAATATCTATGGATTTAATATTGTTTTCTACGAGTTCTTCATTTATTTTCTTAGCTAATAGATTATTATCTCTTTCAACTTCCATTTTAATTTTGATAACATCATCTCTGATCTCTTCACGCGCTAAATTGATGCTCTCAACTTCTTTGATCCGTTGAACTTCTGGTTTTCTTTTTTCTGTCATATGTAATATATAATTAAAAATTAGACTAAAGGTTAATGTTTGTAAATTAGAAAACCTACATTACTACATTCTCATATCTATAGAAACCCTTTCCTGATTTTACTCCTAAATTCCCCCTTTCAACCATCTTATTTAAGGCATCTGGTGGTTTATCGTCAGGATTATTACTATTTTTGAAATAAGACGTTTCAATGTCGTAAACCACATCTAATCCGATTCTATCCATAAATTGAAAAGGTCCAAATTTGTTTTTTATAAAAAATTTACAGAAAATTTCCCAAGCTTTATCAACAGTTTCAAGATCAGCAAATCCTCCGGCCCAAATTTTCAGACAATCCTTTTTAATTGCTCTCCATATTCTATTCATAACAAAACCATAACATTCCTTTTTAACTTCTAAAGGAGTAATTTCGATACTTTCTAACCATTTCCTCCCTCTCTCAAATGTTTCTTCACTTGTGTGGGTTCCACGCATGATATCAGCCATAGGCATCGTAAAAAGATCATAAAAATGAATGTTCATTACTTTATCCTTTCTCTCGACAGTATCTTCAATCTTAGAGATTGGAAATGATGAGCTGTTTGTTGCGATTATCGCATGAGGAGGAGCTGCTTTTTCAATCTCTGGGAAAATTTTTCTTTTTAACTCAAGTTTTTCAGGTACAGCTTCAATTACAAGATCTACATCCTTTACAGCCTCTTCAATAGTATAATATGGAGTAATAGTACTGCCTAATTTTTCTTCTATAATTTTTAATTTCATCTCTTTAGTAAATTTATTTAAATCTTCTTTATTGATATCATAAACATTGACGTCATAATTGAAATGAATTGATTTTTCAACAATTTGCTTCCCTAGATAACCTACTCCAATCATAGCTATAGTTTTTATTCTCTCTACCATGCTAAATCCTCATATTACTCGATTAATTTTTTAATTTATTTTAGGTCATTTTCTATTTATTATCAATCTTTTTATAATTGTAAGTTTAGGAGTGATATTAAAAAAAAGATTAAATGTACGTCATAAATATAATAGCATTTTCCGTTTTTCTCCCCAAATTGTTTCTCCCTATCTTGTTTTTAAGGACTTATAAAAGACGTTTAAAAATTTTTTAAAGCAGTTTGTATTTCCTCTTTCACTAAGCCTTCGCTATCTGTGAGATAAATATTTAAAGCTTCTTTCGATATTTCACCGCCAATTCTAGCCAAAGCCCACACAATCATTCCTTTTACTCTTTCATCCTTATTATCTTCGAAAGCTTTTTTCAATTCAGGAATATATTTTAGATCTAATGTGTTCCCCATCGCCCTTGCTACATTCATCTTCCACCTCCAGATATCATTGAAGGGCATGTAAAACATATGTGGCCAAATCTTTGTCCGATAAATTTTCTTTGTCATATGGAGTAGGTTTACCAAATCAAAATCTTCAATTTTAGCTTCCACTCTATTGTTAGGTGGTAAATCTTTTGCTAACCATGCTTGATTGCGAGGACAAACATTTTGACATCGATCACAGCCATACACATAAAGGCCCATCGGTTCGCGAAGTTCAGATGGTGTTATCCCCTCTCCATAATATGTAAGATAAGATATGCATTTTCTTGGGTCAATTGTACGCGGTTTTCTTAATGCACCAGTAGGACAAGAGATAATACATGTGTGTTTGCACCAATCAGGACACCCTACTTCTAATGTTGGTGTATCAGGTACAAATTCATAATTTACAATAACAGGGATTGGAGTGATCCATGAACTTTTTCGCGCCACTTTGTTAGAATAAAGAAAATTATTCTTCCCAAAGGTTCCAAGTCCTGCTCTAGCAGCAGTTAATCGATGTGGAATATTGAATGGAACTCTTGAGTTGATTCCATTATCTCTTAAAAAGCCGCGAAATGCCTTAATCCGTTGATATAATTGGCCTTTTGTCATTCGATCATCATCTAAATAAACACGTCCAAAATGACCTTGTAACTCAGTAGGAAAACTCTCTTTGAAATAAACATCTATTAATACTATTATAGATTTGCCATCAGGTAAGATATTTTTTGGATCTAATCCTTTTTTGAGATCTATACCTTTTTCGCAAGCCCACGCATATTCCTCCTTTCTTTCCTTTAATATTTCTTTCTGTGAATCAAATGGTTCTATACTAGTGAAGCCGATATCTTCAAAACCTAACTCGACGGCTTTATTAATAACATCACTTTTCTGCATTTTACTTAACCTCTTATATTGCAATATAGCATTTGTATAATTAATTTCTCATTCAATTGGAACAATTAATTCCTTTTTATAGCCAATTATTACTTTTCCAAATCCCATAAATCTTTTATCAATCTCAAAATCGCCCGTATCAACTCTTAGGCAATCTAACGCCCTTATTTTCTCTTCTGTTGCAATTATTATAATATTTTTTTTACCAATGATTTTAAGTATTCGAGGCGTAAATTGTTTATTACCTCTCCCAAAAATGAACCCTTGAACAGGTGAAATTATAATTTCAGTATCGGGATAGTTTCTTAATAATTCCAGAATACTTTTTTCATTTAAATCTTTCCCTATAAGCTTACCATCATAAATTGCATCTATTCCGAGTAGTGTTTTAGGTAATTTTAAATTGTCTGTAATCGTCTTTACTGTTGTACCAGGTCCTAATAAATACAAAACATACGCTCGCATGTTTTCAATTATGAATTCAGCAATTTCCTGTTTGTTTTCTTCCACCGTTCTTCCAAGATTTGAACCATTTTTTCCAGATTGTATTAATTTTATGATTTTAGGTACTTTTAAATATCCATAGAGTTCTGTAGCTAATATATCCTTTCGCACAAGTTCTTCATCTATATCTAACACTTCTTTTTCATGAGTTTCTACTTCTCCTTCTAAAAATCTGTCAATAATCTGTGCTCCAGCTTTTGGATTTATTGCAAAAATCGAACTGAACATTTTTACACCGGCAGGTATTGCTACTACAGGTCTTTCCAGTTTAATTGCATCATAAATATCCCTCGCTGTTCCGTCACCACCGCAGAAAATAAGTAATTCTATTCCATTTTCAATCATTTTTTTTGCTATTCGTTTTGTATCTTCTGCTGTTGTATCTTCGCCAATCGTTCCTATAACTCTAAATTCAAAACCTCTATTCTGAAGGTAATCTTCTCCCATTTTGCCTGGTGCTACGAGAAAAAAGATTTTTTTTCTATTTTTTATATCAGATAATAATTGATTTATTATATTTGGACTAACTGGTCTGGCGCCCATTTGTAGCGCTTTTCTGAAAATAGTACCATCTGTTCCTTTGAGTCCAACACTCCCACCCATACCTGCAATTGGATTAACTATAAGCCCTATCTTTTTCATACTAAATAATATCCTTTAAAATAATAAAATAGCTAAGTAGATACTTTTATTTTTGACTATCTGCCATTTTCTTTCTGGCTTTTCTTAAATCTCTATCGCTCATTTTATGGGCTAATTTTGGAAATAATCTCATGACTCTCCATAAGAATTTAGATGACCCTGGCATAATATAAAATTCTTTTTTTAGCAAAGCTTCAACAAATTTTTCTGCAACTTCTTCGGGTTGTAGTAGACCTCCCCATTTCTCTGAAATAATATTCAATTCTTCAGGTCTACTTTCTCGTTCCTCTTGAAGCCCTGGTGTATCAGTATCAGGAGGATATAATACAGATATGTGAATATTAAAAGGTTTCAATTCATGTCGTATAGATTCAGCAAAACCAGAGATAGCAAACTTTGAAGGATTATACGCAGCATAACCCATTGATCCAATAAAACCCATTATCGACGTAGTAAGACCAATATATCCCTTTCCTTTTTTAATAAAATGCGGTAATAGTATCAAAATTGGAATTAATTGACCAAAGAAGTTTGTGTTCATATGTTTCTTATAATCATCAACAGTCAATTTTTCAATATAATCTGGATAAGAAATGCCTACAAAACTTAACAGATAATCTGGAATTCCATACTTATCAATAAACTCAAAAAATAGAGGTCTCAATTTTTCTATATCAGTAGTATCACATGAAATTATCTCAATAGACTGAATTACTTTTGATTTTTTGGCTTTAATTTCTTCAGCAGCTTCTTTTAAAGTTTCTAAAGTTCTGGCAACTATACACACATTACCACCTAATGTTACAATTTCTTTAGCTGTTGCTTTTCCAATACCCTTTGAACCGCCGCATATTATAACCCATTTACCCGCAAATGGTTGTTTTTTAATAAGTTTAGATTTTGTCATGATATATCACACTATTTGTTATAATTATCCAGAAACCTATTTTTCAAATTAACCACTCTTTTGATATATGGAAATTCATTAATAAATAATAATATCTTACTCTTTTTGTATTTAAAATTTTAATTTTGAGTTTTCTTAGTGAATTAAAAACAAAACTTTATTTATCAAATCGGTATTAAAATTTCATATATACAATTTAAGTGAATCAAACATGGTTGACCAAGTAGTACCTTATTTAATTAATATGTGAGAGGTACTATCCGCTCCAAGTCACCCATCCCTTTTACATGAAATCACAATTGCTTTCATTACGTCTATTAGGAACAACTGGAGAT
>CAZRBD010000158.1:0-2963 GCA_964598265.1 uncultured archaeon | reverse complement strand
AATATGGGCGAGGTAATTCCCGCTCGAAGCCAAGCAACTCTATTAAATGAACTCGCAATGGGAATTATTGAATGTATTGGGATCTATGGGAAAAGCATTAAGAAATTAGGAAGGTTGACAAAAATTGCAACAGCTTACTGGCCAGTACGTCTAATCCCCTTAAATGACACAAGGGCTTGTATGTTTAGCTATTTACTAAATAAACAAGAGACGTTAAATGTTGGAAAGTTTTCTCAACTTCCTCCTAGACCTGACAATGTTATTCAAGGAGCGGATCCTATTTCATTTTTGAAATCCTTACAAAATTATAACAATATGTATCTTAGGCGCTCTAAAAACTTTAGAAGAGGTGTTGTCCTTCAAGAAGCATTATTCTCTACTAACGAAGTAGGCTTCTTCCAAAACTTTTTTCTTAATCAATACAATTTAAGTTCTCATAGTTCTCCCTATTTCATATTGGAAGGTGGTCCAATATCTAAAAGCATAAATCAGACAAAAATAGTACCGGAAGTAATTGAGTTTGTGTCCCAAAAGGAAATTGATGTGTTAGATAAAATTGGAGAAAGGATTACTCAATTATGCGAGAAGTGGATTGAGAAAGGCGGGAAAAAGGTTGAGAGCATAAGAGATACAAAAGTTGACACAGGAGAGGAGGAGAAACAACTTGAAATACTGAATAAAGAATTACAAGAAATAAAGGAACAAAAAATCGAAAAATCTCCGGAGGAATTGGTGAAGTCAGGTAAATACAAAATTAATGATAAAACTGACGAATTGCACAGTAATGTCACCTCTGTGAAAAATAGTGTTAATAGCTTGAGAAATGGTATAAATCAAAGAGATCTTTTCTTAGTTGAGGAGGGCTTAAAAGATTTAGATTTAAAATATAAGGATTTGGGAAATTCGATTGCTCGCTATAAAAGTGAAATTGCTCAATTGAGAAAGAATGTTCAGCGGGAAATTAATGATCTTGAAAAAACTCGTCGCCAAAAAATAAGAGAATTGGAACGGAAGAAAGCAGAAGTTGAAAAACAAATTGAAGCAAAACATTCGGGCCTTAGTAAAGATTTAAGCACTGCTGAAGTTGTTATTGCTAAAATTAAAACGGAAAAGCAGTTCTGTTTAAGTAATATTGAAAGTATTAAAGATAAAGAAATGACCAGCGTTCAAAACTTTTTTAATGATTATTCACTTGAAATTAAAACCAAAAATGTAATTGTAGGTATTCCTATTTATATATTCTATTTTGTTGATCCAAACACTAGTAGAACAACTGAACGTGCTCCAGTACTCCCAATTCTGATAGATAAGGGACGTATAGTTAGAACAAAAGTTAAAGCGAGCTTTAGACAAAAATTGAGAGATCTAATGAATAAAGACAATGCGATGATTAGTTTAGTTGAAACCCAAGGTGACAAGAATAATTTAATGGAAATGAAGAATTTAGATACTCGACTTGAAGATGCAATTAATGACTTAAGGATTCGAAAAATCTTAAATAAAAAACAAGCAGAAACAGCTAAAACTATAATTTCTAATTTGGTCTGGTAAATTACCTTTTTGTCTTTACTTAATTTTGTACCTGGATAATAATCCTGAATACATGTTGAACGCTTTAAAATTTTTATTCTTAATTTTGTCTTTATGCTTCATACTCTCACTTATCAAAGTCTAATATTTTATCAACTACTAAACTTAATGAAAAAGTATTAAATATAAACTTAAAGAATATTATACATAAAAGTAGACTTTATTTCTCGAAATCAAATTTATAGTAATGGGAATTCTAATGAAATCAAAAAATAAACCTATAGTGTTAATAACTCTATTTATGGCTATATCTCTTTCATCCATCATTAATAGCGAAATTGGAAGGGATTTGATAACGTATAATAATGATGATATGATAAATGAGGATAAAGATATTGAGTTAAAGTCAGCTGCGTATTTTCCGCTTACTTCTGCAATACATATAGATGATACGGATCCAAATCTTAATTGGAGCAAGACTGCTGCAGATAATGACTGGGTAAATGGATCAGGAACATGGAACGATCCGTACATTATAGAAGATGTAGTTATTAATGGTCAGGAAAAGGATAGTGGTATCTTAATAGAAAATTCTAACGTAGTTTTTTTTGAAATAAGAAATTGTACACTTTACAATTCAGGAGATGATTATTTATATAATGATGAAGCGGGAATTAAATTATTTAACACTAGTAATGGAGTTATAATCAATAATAACGTCTCGCGTAATAATATGTATGGGATCTATTTAAGTGAAAGTAGTAATAACACCCTTTCTGCTAATATCGCAAATAAAAACGGATATACGGGAATATTTTTTGAAGGCACTTGTATTAACAACACAATCGTCGGAAATGAAATAAATAATAATTATGGAGATGGATTACTTATACAATCGGGAAGTAGCTTCAATAATTTGTCTCAAAACTTTATGAATGATAACTTTGGAAATGGTATATTTTTAATGGGTGGCAGTAATAACACAATTTCTGAAAACGATATAAACAACAACAATAAATACGGGATTTTAATTATGAATACAATTGACAACGACATAACAAGAAATAAATTGACAAAATGTGGAATAGGTATTGAGGGAGATATTATAAATGTACCTTCAAATAATATCGATACAACAAATGAGGTTAATGGTAAATCATTTTATTTATATTTTAATAAGACAGGTTTGGATTATAGCAACTTTACAAGCGCTAAACAACCTGGTCAAATTCTTTTAATCTCAGTTAATAATTCAATAATTTCTAGTAATTTCAATCTATCTCAAACTTCAGTTGGAATTTCATTATATGACTGTAAGAATATTACCATTTCTAAAATATATGCAAATGATTGCAATCTCTACGGGATAGAATTAAGAAATAGTGATAATATTACAATTACATATAATTCGTAAAAAACAAATAATATAAACA
>CAZRBD010000157.1:0-8830 GCA_964598265.1 uncultured archaeon | reverse complement strand
TAAAAAAAGGGGCTAATTTATAATTGTTAATTCGTTTATAAAATTAACCCAAAAACAACTAAAATTAGGATATTATATTTTCTATTTATACACAATCACCAAAAAATTGGGGTTAAATGGTAAAAATATACCTTACAAACAATATTAAGAAATCTTTTTCATAGCATTTTCTAAAATCTCTAAAGTACTATCAATTTCTTCCCTAGAAATAACTAAAGGCGGCTGAAGTCTAAGTACGCAACCTTTTACTCCCCCCGACCCAATTAAAAGCCCATTTTCTCTGCAATAATCTCTGATTTTTGTTGTTTCTTCTTTAGCGGGAGTTTTTTTCTTTTGATCCTTGACCAATTCAATTCCTATCATTAAACCCTTTCCTCTAATATCACCTATAAGTGGATACTTTTCTTTTAACTCATTTAATCTCTGTAATAAATATTCTCCATCTTCATTGGCTTTTTCTGAAAGTTTCTCATCTTGCAGAAATTTAATGTTAGCTAATGCTGCTGCTGAGGAAACCGGATTACCTCCAAAGCTTGAAAAGTGATCTCCTGGTTCAAATGAAACTCCAATATCAGCGCGCGTTATACATGCACTTAATGGAAATCCAGCTGCAATACCCTTCGCCATTGTCATGAAATCGGGTATAACATTATAATGTTCACTTGCAAACATTTTACCAGTCCTGCCAAAGCCTGTTTGCACCTCGTCAGCTATAAAAAGGATTTCATGATCATCTAAAATCTTTTTTACAATTCTGAAATAATCAGGTGGAGGCACAATTATCCCACCTTCCCCCATTACTGGCTCAGCAATAAAAGCTGCAACTCCATTGCTTGTTTCATAATCAATTGTATTTTCCAAAGATCGAGCACAGAGATAATCACAACTAGGAAACTCTTTTTCAAAGTGGCAGCGATAACAATATGGTGGATGAGCATATGCAATACCCGTCATAAAGGGCCCCAGATCATATTTCTTTCTGCTTGACTGTCCAGTAATACTTAACGCTCCTAATGTTCTTCCGTGAAATGAGCCCATCAATGAAATAAATTCAAATTTTTTAGTAAACTTCCTAGCTAACTTTAAAGCGGTTTCTACCGCTTCTGCTCCAGTATTTCCAAAGAATGTCATACTTAAACTTGGATCTGTTAGCTCAGCTAGTTTTTCAGCAAGGAAAATTGCTGGTTTAGTATAATATAAATAGGTTCCAGCGTGAATGAATTTCTTTGCTTGATTTATAGCAGCCTCAACGATTTGTTCTTGGCAATGACCTGCATTTACAACTGAATACCCTGCGAAAAAATCTATGAATTCCTTCCCGTGGACATCAAAAATTTTGGCACCTTTTGCATTCTCTACTATGACTGGTTGCATTTTTGGTAAAAAACTTAAAATTAAATATTTGTGTGCTTTCTCAATAATTTCTTTTGGATTAGTCAACTTTATCACTATCCCTTTTTTTAAAACTAAGAATAAATAATATATTTACTACTTAGAATTTAAACACTTTTAATAAAGAGGAATTTACCGTAAGGTCATTGAATCAGTAGCCAGTTGTCGTACATCATCAGTAAAAATCATACCGTAATTATCTTAAATTTTTCTAAAAACAATTTAAATAATTCAGATATTCTTTACAAACCCTGTTTTTGTGAAATCTTTTGAGAAGTATCTGCCAGGTTTTTTATATGCTACCTCACGCCATTCCATTACTTCCTCTACATTATGGTCGCCTGTAATTACAATAATATCTCTATTTTTATACGAATCTAATGCAATATTTATGACTTCTTCAGGGTGCATCGGCCCACCAAACTTACCAGGTACAGCAGTACCCGAAATACCAAAAATTTCCGTATGAGTATTTCCCGGACAAATACTTTTAAGCTTCACTTTTGATTTAATAAAGTTTAATTTGAGCTGAACCATCTCTGTAAAAGCTGAAATAAATGCCTTTGTTGAATGGTACATTGGTTCTCGTGAACCGTGCAATATCATTGATGCTATAGATGAGATGTTATAAATTACACCTCTATCATTTTCTCGCATCTTTTTCAGCGCCGCATGCATTAAGCGAACTGTTGCACCACAATGAAGGTTTAGCATTTTCATAAAAACATTGATATCGGAATTTTTGCTGATAAAATTTTCACCAGTTCCGAATCCCGCATTATTGACCAATACATCAAGATTGTTGATTTTTTCAATATATAAGGAAATTTCATCCATAAATTCAGGTTGAGAGATATCCCCTAAAAGAATCTCAAAACTGTCTTTATGTCTTTGTTTCAATTCTGTAGCTAGGGCTTCCAACTGTCTTTTCTTCGAGCAGTAATAATCAAATCAAAACCCTGAGAACTTAAGATTCTAGCAAAAGATTCTCCTATTCCTGAACTCGCACCAGTAATTACTGCAATACCCGGATCTTCAACTCCCATAAAATTTTTATTTACTGTCATAATTACAAATTAATTTGTATTTTCTTTTAAGTTTCTCTTAAAGAGCTTAGTTATCCTCTAGAAAGAAAAAATGTTTATAACATTTTAAATATCTTATAATGGCTCTCACATAAAAGTTGTCTTAGATCCTCGGCACTTTGAAATATCTTTTTATTAAAAGTTTAGGATAAAAAATATAGTAGCTACTTAGAATTTAAACACTTTCGATCAAAAAAATTTTACCATAAAGTCATTGAATCGGTAAACAGTTGTTTTAAATCATCAGCACTAGCAGGCCGGGGAGATAATTTTGTTACACGATGTTGTGGTAAGGTTCCTTGAACCAATTCATCTATGTCGTCCGGCCCAAATTCTACCGCACTCAGTCCATTGGGCATCCCAGTTGCTCGCATTAATCTAATAATTTCAGTTGCAAGAATCTCACCAGCATTATTTTTATCTGCATTAGTTACATCAATACCCATTAATTTTGCTGCATATAAATGTACGTCGGGATTTATTTTCGAGGTGAAACGAAAAACAGCAGGTGACACAAGTACTACACCCATACCATGTGGAATTATTGGATGATCTGATTTAATTCCTTCAGGAATGTATTCACGGACCATCCCAGATACAGGATAGGACATTCCATGGGCTAAGTGAACTCCTGCGTTACCAAATCCTATACCTGCAAACGTGGCTGCCTGAATCATTTCTGCTCGTGCTTTATCATCAGAAGAATCTTGAACTACACGCACAATATTTTTAGAAACCATTTCAATTGCTTTAGATGCCCATAAATCGCTGATTGGGTTAGATCCTTGGTAAGCAGGTCGTAACTCAAGACTTTCAGGAGCAGGACGCTTATAATAAGGGAGTGCGGTAAGTGATTCTAATGCATGACAAATAATATCGAAACCGCAAGAGGCAGTGGCCATCTTAGGCACAGTCCGAGTATTATTGGGATCTATAATTCCCATGACGGGTCTTAGCGCTCGATGGGCTATTCCGGTTTTTGCGTGCATTGATTCTAAATCGAAAATTGCTACTCCTGTTGTTTCACTTCCTGTGCCCGCTGTAGTAGGGATAGCAATCATTGGTTTCAAAGGTCCTGGTATTGGTATTCCTTTACCGATTGGTCGGTTGACATAATCCAAAAAATCAGCTGGATAAGTTGAATATAAATTTGCTATTTTAGCAGTATCCATAGAGGATCCACCTCCAACTCCGATAAAACCATCGAATTTCCCGTCAACTGCGAATTTAGTTGCGATTTTGAAAGATCCATCCGTTGGTTCAACTCGAGCTTTATCAAATAAGACAAATTCTATATTTTCTTCTTCTAAAGCTTTAATTGTGACTAACACAGGTTCACTATTAGTCAAATTTGAGTCTGTGACCACCATAACTCGGCTTGCACCAAGCTTTTTCATATCAAATCCTACTTCTCGGGTCACACCAGGACCATATTTGATACTTGATGTATCCATAGTGAAAGCTGTTTCAAATTTTTCTTCTTGGTTTGTCATTTTTACAATACCATTTTTTTTGTTTTTACTTTTATTATTAGTTTTTTTGTTTAACACATTAATCCCACGGAATTTCGGTAGTTCCGTGGAATTTTTCAATCACAACTACTTCTTTGGTATAGAACTTTATTACTTCAGGTCCTTGTGCACGAAGTGACCCAAAGAAGGAATTTTTTGCTCCAGCAAATGGAAACCATGCAATAGGGGCAACAATACCAATATTGATACCGATTTGTCCCGCGTTTGAATTATAGCGGAATTCTCGTGCTTCTGAACCATTTTCTGTATAGATTGTGATTGCATTACCCATAGGATGTGCATTACTTATTTTAATTGACTCGGTTAATGTATCTACTCGATCAAGACAAACAACAGGACCAAAGATCTCATCGTCATAAACCTTCATCCCTGGCTTAGCTTTCTCATACACGCAAGGACCTAACCAATAACCATTTGGATATCCATCAATTTTTAAATCTCTCCCATCTAAGATTAGTTCTGCTCCTTCATCAACTCCATCTTGAATTTGCTCTAGTATTTTTGTCAAAGCTTTCTTAGATACAATGGGTCCCATAGCATTTTCCTTATCCATTCCATTTCCAATTTTTAGAGCATTTGTGGCTTCAAGAAATTTTTTTTTGAAATGAACATAATATTCTTGACTACCTACAACCATTATGACAGATCCTGATAAACATCGCTGTCCTGTATTACCATAGCAGGAATTCATTATATTTGGCATGACCGAGTCAAGATTGGCTTGTTCAGTAACCATCAAAAAATTATTGGCACCACCATGACATTGTGCACGTTTACCTGCATCGGAAGCGGTTTTATAAATATGATTAGCAACAGGGGTTGATCCTACACTTGATACAGCTTTAATTATGGGATGTTTAATTAAGTAGTCACCTTTAGCTGCATTACAATGGAGGTAGTTGATAACACCTTTTGGAAATCCTGCTTGATCGATATATTCGGTCATTATTTGCATAGCAAGGGGTGTTTGTGAGTTGGATTTAATGATAACTGTATTTCCTGTTGCCACGGCAAAGGGTAAAAACCAGAATGGAATCATTGCGGGGAAATTAAAAGGTACAATGATTAACACAACACCTAAAGGTTCTAAAACTGAATATTCATCAATACCTGTACCAATGTTTGACATAAATTGGCCTTTTTGGACTTCTGGAACAGATAATGCGGCTTCTACCATTTGATATCCTCGAATTACTTCACCACGGGCAGCAGCCCATTCCTTTCCATGATTAACTACAACTGTTTCTGTGATTTTATCCAGATTTTCAAATAAAAGTTGATGCAATTTAATTAACGGATGAATTCTTGTTATTCCAGGGGTATCTCGCCAGCCAGGAAATGCTACTTGAGCCATAGCTATAGTTTCATCAATTTCTTCTTGGGTAGAATTCGGCTTCAAAGCAATTACTTCATCCTTTGCAGGATCCATAATATCGATAAATTGGGTGCTTTTTGAAGCAACAAATTTCCCATTAATATAGTTTTTTAGAATATTCATGATTTATCTCCAAATTTTATCTAAAGGTGGAAAATAATTAAGAATATAAAAGGTTTTTTCAATTCTTTTTTCTTTTTACTTAAGTAATTATAGAATTCTGGTTTAGTTTTAATCCATATAAAAAACTAAAATTGGAGGTTATGTTTGTAAAAGTTGTAAAAGATTATTATATGAAAAATAAAAATAAAAAATATATTTTAAAGTTTAATAAGGTTCGAAACCAAGATCTACTCTTGTTTCTTCCCCTTTTAATTCAGTCTCAATAAAAGTTGCCTTTACAGGAGTTTCAATTTTAATTGTATCGGGTTTAGATTCATCTACGCCCACTAATTGTCCAGAAATCATCGGACCTTCGTCAAGTTTTATTACTGAAAAGCAGTAGGGTTTTTTCATAGAATACCCTTTTTCAACCATGAATTTTGTACCCACACCAATACAAGAAAACGCAGCAATCTTCCCCTTACCTGTAAATTCAATCCATTCCATATTGGCTTTATTACATTCAATACAGAGTTTTCTTGGAGGACCATATATTTGACCGCAATTTTTACATTTAGAACCCATCAATTTCTTACTATTCAAGAATTCTAAATAATTTTGAACTGTAAAGTCCTTTTCACTTTCAGACATTTCTTTTTTTTCACCTTTATTTTTCATAAATAGTAACTACGCACGTTCCACCTGATCCTCCTAAATTATGCGTAAGGGCACATTCAACATCATCCTTAACTTGCCTATTTCTTTCTGCTAATCCTCTCATCTGTTTGAAAGTTTCTACTGCCATCGCTACTCCTGATGCGCCTACAGGGTGCCCTTTCGATTTTAACCCGCCTGAAGTATTTATAGGTCGAGTTCCATCCAACTTAGTCTCCCCTTCTTTAATAGCTTCAACAGCTTTACCTTTTTCATAAAATCCTAAATCTTCTATAGCTAATATTTCTGCGATAGTGAAGCAATCATGTACCTCTGCGATTTGAATATCCTTCGGAGTTTTTCCAGACATTTTATAAGCTTGTCGAGCTGCTTCCTTGGCTGCAATGAATGATGTAATATCATTTCTATCATGTAAAGATAGAGAAGCACTTCCTTGACCCGTCCCTGTAATCCATATTGGGTTGTCAGTATATTTTCTTACGAATTCTTCTCCCGCTAAGAAAACACACGCCGCTCCGTCTGTTACTAATGAACAATCAAAGAGTCGTAATGGTGATGCTATCATAGGATTTGCTGAACTTTTTAGAAAATCAAACTCATCCTTCCAGTCCGGAACTTCTCTCCCTTGACTTTCGTATCTTTTTATTTTATTTACCATGATATCGTTTATACTTTGCTGCATCTGAGCATAAGGATTTTCCTTACCATTTTCATGGTTCTTTATACCCACTCTCATTAAATCTTCTGGAGTTGTCCCATATTTATGAAAATGCGCTGAAGCAATTGCTGCATACAGTCCTGGAAACGTAGCACCTGATGGATATTCATACAATATATCCGACGCGGCTGCTAATGCATCAGTTACTAATGTTGTTGGCACTTCTGTCATACACTCTACTCCACCTGCACACACTACATCATATAAACCTGATGCAACACCAATAATTCCTTCACGGAACGCAATACCTCCACTAGCACAAGCACCTTCGAATCTTGAAGATGGTTTTGGAGATAAACCAACGATATTTGCTAATTGTGGTGCTAAATGACCTTGATGGTTAAATAAATCTGCAGAATAATTTCCAACATAAAGCGCCTCGACATCTTTGGGTTCAATTCCATTATCAACTGATTGTATTGCATTTAACCATGCATCAATCCAGAGATCTGGAATTCTTTTTACTGGAAAATGTTGGCCGAATTTACTCATGCCCGCTCCAACGATTGCAACTCGTCTTGATAATTTTCCCATATTTCTCACTTATTATTTTCTTTTATTGTTTTTAATTTTAAAAACAAGGAATTGAATTTTTGTAAAATTTAAAAGTTTTTTAAATCCAGAGTTTGATAATTGTCATAGAATGTCAGAGAGATTATTCTATAGTATTATTTTTATATGTATTGAGACTTTGGAAAAGATATGAAAACTACGAGCGAAAAATACCCTCATTTTTATTGTTATTATAGTATATGTCGATCAGCATTAAATGTGACCCTAGGATGACTCCAAACACAGTATCTGTGCCAGATGTACCACCCAAATCCAAGACATTTCTAACAGAATTCTCTAACTCTCTTTGTCTTGATGTCAACAAATTCTCCATAAGAGAGGCGACAGCTTCATTGACTTTTCCAACTGAAGCTTCTCTTAAGAACTCTTCACTTATAATTGTAGTTCTTCCTGAAATAATTGATACAATATCCTTATTGATTTTCTTGACATCAATACTCGTTTTATTAAAGTTTTCTGAAATATACAACATACTAATCATTAACCCGAGAAGCATATCATCAGCAGCAGGAGTTAACCCTGGACCCAATCCTACAAGATGTTTGGTAATTCGTATTATGTCGTGGGAATGACCAGATTTTATTGCCTTGAGCATTGATGAAATATGAGGTAACGCCATATAAGAAACAGAACCTAATTTTTCAGTTTTTGAATCTTTAAGGCCGTAAATGTGGGTGAATGGAATTAATTCACCTAAACCACTTAGGTAATCAGAAGTAAGAGCAATATCTCTCATAATCTCTATGTTTGCCATAATTATCTTAAGGGGTTGTAGCCTAGCTTGAAATTTTCTTTTTGGTTCCCATAATTCAGTCCACTGGGTTGATATCACAATAACATTCTCACCTATAACTATCGACTCACTGACTCGTGTTACGATATCACCCTTTTTTATCCCAACTGTTAACAGATTGATATGAGTAGGAATGTTCACAAGTATATTCAACGGTCCTTGTCCTACCTCTAGTCCAACCAAACTAATCAATCGGTTTTCCAACACAGTGATATTGATTACACGCTGGAATATACTATGTATCAAGCCAATTTTGCCTTGTATTTGAATCCTATCAGCAGCAGACAGGCCTATAGATTGAGCATTCAAGTATAAAGATTTAGCACGATAACCTGAACAATAATAAGGCGACTTCGAATCAGTCATAGTGGATTTTCCTCATCTAATCTCAGTCCTCAAAAATATCAACAATGTTCTCCCGTACCATGATCAAGATTTTCATCAGTGGATCCTATACAACACCCGTCATCATCTGACCAATTTCACTGATCTTTGCATCAGCAGTAGGAACTATCCCTACAATTTTACCTTCATAGATGACTGCGATGCGATCACTCAGGGTCATAATTCTTTCTAAGTCCTCAG
>CAZRBD010000156.1:0-9013 GCA_964598265.1 uncultured archaeon | reverse complement strand
CTTAGGCTGGATAGATCATGTTTCTTTGGCCACTCTTCCCCTCTTCTCATCAAATCAAAAGCTTCATTAATTTCTGATAGGGGAAATTTGTGTGTAACTAAAGGTTTCAATAAAAGTGAGCCATTTTTAACTAAATTTATAATTCTTGGGTAATCAACTGGACGACAACCAAGACTACCCATTATTTCCATTTCTCTAAACATGACACGTCCAATGTCAAATCCATCCCAACGTTTAGGGGAATATCCTACTGCGACTAATCTCCCACCAGTTCGTAAGCTGTTAAATGCCTGTTTCATTGTGATCGGACTTCCGATTGCTTCAATAGCAATGTCTGCCCCTCCCCCAGTTGCTTTCCGAATGGCTCCTACAACCTCTCGTTCATCTAGATCTTTTGCCAATATCGTCTCTACAGCTCCAAGTTGTTTTGCAACTTCGAGTTTTCTTGGAACTAAATCAACTGCAATAGGTAATCCTCCAGCTACCTTTACATTTTGAACCACATTTAAACCAATTCCGCCACATCCAAAAACAACAACCCAATCTCCGGGTCTTACTTTTGCACGATTTTTAACAGCATGATATGGAGTTGATACCGCATCAGCTATAATACAACTCTCTTCTAATGATAACTCCATCGGGAGATGAACAATATCTTTTGCAGGGACTTTTATTTGTTCTGCAAATCCACCATTAATATGATTACCGAGCATTTGTTGATTACTACAGATGTTTTCTCGCCCGGTTCGACAATTGAAACAGTAACCGCAGGAAAGAACGGCAGGAATGATTACGTGATCTCCTGGTTTGAAGGTTGTAACATCCTCACTAACTTCTTTAACAATTCCAGAAATTTCATGGCCTAATATAATTGGTGGGGGAGTAACCGTTGGAACTCCAAGATCAATGTATCCTATATCGGTATGGCACACACCACACGCTACAACGTCAATTATAGCTTTTCCTAATTCACCAGAAATACTTGGTGAAGGATAATCTTCTTTTAACTTAAATGGCTCTTTAACCTTTTCAAAAATTGCAGCTCTCATTTTTAACTCCTACTTTTTTTAATTTTATTATATTTTAAACCTATTTCTTATTAAAATAATATTTTTTTACTTATTTTTAACGATTTTGCCAATTGGGAGATCTTTTTTCCATGAAAGCTTGTAATCCTTCATTAGCATCATGAGTTGTCATCAGCTCTTTGAGATAGAATTCTTCAATTTGGTTAAGTTGAGTTTCAAAATCTATACCTAATCCGTCGTAAAAGGCTTTTTTTGAGTATTGCATTACGATGGTACTTAGACCATTTAAAGGTTCAATGAATTTTGTGAATTCCTGCTCAAACGATTCATGAGGAAATATATGATTAGTTAATCCAAGCTTTAGGGCTTCTTCAGCGTTAATTATCTTACCTAATAAAAGTAATTCAATAGCTTTTTTATTGCCAATAAGCTGAGGAAGTACAAGCATTGCGATAGGTGGAAATACTCCCACTTTTATCTCAGGTTGACCAAACTTTGCCTTATCAGATGTAAGAATGATATCACAAAATATGGCAATTTCACATCCACCTCCAAGAGCAGCTCCCTTAACACTTGCTATTGTCAAGCATTTTAGTTTATGAAGATTTCTAAAAATATTATGAAACACTTTAAGCATTTTTGGAGCTTTATCTCCCATATGATCACCAATATCTACTCCCGCTGAAAAAGATTTCCCATTATGATCAATTACAAGCGCTTTTATTGAATTATCCTCTGCTACTTTTTCGATTGCCTCATTGATTTGTTCCATCATTTGAATATTTAAAATGTTATAATCTCCGTTGTTAAATATTATTTTAGCTATATTATCAGTCTGGTTAAAAATTATTAAATCATCATTCAATCTTTATTCACCCAATCTTCTTAATTTTTTAGAGTAATTACTTTATTGAAATAAAAAAAGGAAAATTAATGTTTTAAAGTTTTATTTTAATTTAGAACCACATTTACCACAAAATTCGAAATCAGATGGTAAACTTTTAGTTTGACAAGACGGACACGTTACTGATGGGGGACCCCATAAGAATTCAGGATGGGGGCTCTCTCGTACACCTCTATAGTTTGGAGGGCGTTTCTCTATAAAAGCAGACATTCCTTCGAGTGGTTCCCATGAAGCATAATGAATTGATAACCAATCTTTTGCATGTCCAATTGTTTGATGCCACGCGAAATCTTTCCAGAAATTAACTTGCTGTTTAGTATATCTCATACATTCTGGAAATTTGTCAATCAGCTTCTGGCACATTTTATCAATTGCATCGTCTAATTCTGCATAGGGTACTACTTCGTTCACTAAACCCCAATCTAATGCTTTTTTAGCGGAGATTTTTTCACATAAATATAAAATTTCCCTTGCGCGTCGATCACCAACCATAATTGGCAACCATTGGGTTGCTCCTCCACAAGCTACTGAACCTACTCGAGTCCCTACTTGTTGGATTGTCGCGTGTTCTGCTGCTATTGCTAAATCACAAGCCATCTGCCATTCATTCCCTCCACCTGCGACGATTCCATTGATTCTTGCCACAGTGGGTTTTCCAATATTACGGAATACATCATGCGCTTCTTGAAAAATACTCATCCATTTCCAATATTCAGCAGGTCGGACCGTAAAACGTTCTTTATATTCTTTAACATCTCCCCCTGTACAAAATGCTTTATCACCTGCTCCTGTTAAAATAATAACAGCCACCTTATTATCCCAAGCGGCATCATGAAACGCTTCAATCATTTCCATTAACGTGAGAGTTGAATAAGCATTATAGACTTCAGGTCTATTTATTGTCACTTTAGCCTTCCAATCTTTCTTTTCATAAATTATTTCTTTAAAATCGAATTCTTCTGGAGCTTTTGGAGTGAAATTTGGCTCTTTCGTATAACTTATAGGCATATAATCACATCAATACATACTTTTTTTGATTTCATTTATTTTTATTATTATTCTTAGATAATTTTACAAATTAATATAAAATTTTTTAATAGGAAACGTACAATGGGAATAAAATACCACTAAAAACATAAATCAGAGGGGAAGTGTAAAAGAGTAATGTTTTAAACAGACGATTGTAATTATATCTATTGTATATTCAAAAAAAATTGAAAACGACGCAGAGTCATTATGGTTTCGGATAAAGAAAAAAGCAACAAAAAAAATGATATTGATCTTCCATCGAGAGGGAAAGATTGGGAGAGGGGTTTCACAATTGAAGAAAATAGAGTAAGTGAATATTTAGAACTATATGAATCAATTGGCTACGAAGTACGTGTCGAACCTGCTACTCCTGACGAGATAAATGATTGTCAAGTATGCTTTAAAGCAGATTTTAATAATTTAAGAACAATTTATATCAGGCGAACCAAAAATAAAGATAATGAATTAGATTTAGAAGAACAGAATGGCTAAGCAGACACGTGAAAGTTTAAGAATTCCATTCTTGATAAAAAATATTTAAATATATCAGTAATTACTTTATTAGGAAGAGATCTTCAAATTTAGTTCCTAAGACTTTTGATATCTGTCTACATATTTCTTCCGTATATGTATTGGTTAATTCATTATCACTCATTTCAGTTAAATTCATCAGTTCATCAAATTCCATGTTCAATTTATTTAGTGCTTTTCTTATTTTTCCTGTTGATGTATTATCAACATAACTCTTAATTACAGGCTCAAGATAAAAAATTTCATCAGTAGGCTTATTAAAAACTTCGGCAATCTTTAGCGATAGAGTTATTGATGGATTGTATGTGCCTCTTTCCAAATAATAAATTGTTTGGCGAGAAATTCCTACTTTCTGAGCGAGATCTTGTTGAGTTAACTTTAAGTTTTCTCGTAATTGTTTAATTCTGGAAACTACATGTCTTTTAAACTTCAGGAATTTCACCACTCCCAAATTAAATTTTTTGCGACTTTAAGTCAGTTGGAATAGTTCTTCAATCTTACAATCTAAAACTTTAGAAATTTTGAGTGCTAAACTTAAACTTGGATTGTATCTTCCTTCCTCTAAATATTCAATAGTTTGTATTGGAACTCCAACCATTTCAGCTAATTTACTTAGAGTAAGATTCTTGCTTTCTCGTAATTCCTTTATTCTTGTCTTTAGTTTTTCTCCTTCACGTAGTTTAGAAAGGATGTAACTAATGAAGTTATCGAATGCTAACTCTTCAGGTTTAAATAATTTTTCTTCTAAAATTTGTGGTATTTGCACTTGTGAGTGCTTTTTCATCAGTTCATTTATTTTTTCTTCAATAATATCTGGATCTTTGATGCCAGGAATATATCCTTCCGAATGAAAGTTAATTCCAGAACTCGTAAATAGTGTACCACTCTTCCCAGCAGTCTCAAGCTTTACTGTATACAGCTTATACCTCTTGTCAAAGAATCCATTTATTACATTTATGTTTTGAATTCTGATATATGGTATTGTTACCTTTTTAGTGGTAAATAATCCTCTTTGAATTACAATATGATCCTCTGATACGTTATAGGAAAAGTTCTTGATAAATTTAGATAAGCCAATACTGGAAATGATTAGTATAATTATCCAAACAATAGCTAGTGTAGATAAGATCAAAGTAAGCAAAATCTCTGGCGGTCCAACAAAATTTTCAAAGAAACTTTTCCCACTAGGGGTGTTTATAATATCGAATGCTGTCAATGAACTAAAAATAGCAGGTGGGACTAATATTAATGCTAAAATTAAATTTAATTTAAGTAGAACTTTTTTTTTAAAATCTCTATGGATTTCTCCTTTAAACAAAACATCGTCTTTTATCATTCTCTTTCCTCATATTTTTTGATTGCTTCCTAAAATAAATAATAATAAAAGAAATATAAATAAAACATATAGCTAACGAAGAAATCAAACTCCAATTCTTCAGATTCAGAAATTTTCTCTTCATTTACCATTATTTTCCACTAAGTAGTCAATTAAATAATCAATTAAAAGATTTAAAAATAAAAAAAAATAAAATTTCTTAATTCTAACACTCTTACTTGGTGAGACCTATACGCGTTTCTCTTTTCTTACAATAAAATATAGGATCCAACTAATAACGGGAAAGATCAATGCAAATATCATCCAAAATTCTGCATTTAAATTCCTCCGCACTGCGTCTTTATAGATATATTGAACCATGTAAATGCTAACGACGAATGCAACTGCGAATATTGTAATTCCTATCGCAATCATAACAGGATTAATGATTATGGGACAAGCCAATTTTTTTTTTCACCTTTTTCTTTTAATTTTTTTTTATGTTAAAAATCTTTAATTATGTTACTCTTCTTGTCATTACTTAATAAATCTTTCGTAGTCCGATTTTTATGGTAGTATTATCTTTAGAAGCATTGATATAAATGACAAGCAAACTTTACATATAATAGAATGAGACAAGCCAAGCCAAAATATGAGTTTAAAATCTTTTCGAATGGACTTCATGATAACGAAAAATTATTAACTTATTGAATTTAATTTAAAATAGTAAAAGATTCTAACCAAAATAGTAAGTTAAATTAATTGTAACTATTCTTTTATTACCATAAATCATCTAAAGGGAGATTAAATTAATGTCTGATGAACCATATTTAAAGCTGAGAAATTTTTTAGATCAATTTCCATTAGGATATCCAGAAACTCCTTCTGGTGTTGAAGTAAAAATTTTAAAACGACTTTTTACTGAGGAAGAAGCAAGAACCGCTATATTATTGACACATATACCTGAAACGGCAACTCGTATAGCTAAAAGAAATAATTTAAATGAAGAAGATTTAACGGAAAAGTTGGAATCCATGTCAAAAAAGGGATTAATTTTCAGAATTCGCCGGGAAGGTAAAACTCTTTTCAACTCAACACCTTTTATGATTGGTTTATACGAATACTCCGTAAAAAAAATAGACAAAGATCTCGCAAAACTCTTTAAAGAATATTATGATACAGCATACCTTGATGAAATGGGGATGAGTAATGTTCCTGGATTTAAAATTGTTCCAATTGAAGAAACAGTAGAAACTGACACAGTTTTATACCCATATCAAATGCTTAAGGAGAGTATAAGGAATTCGAGAGTGATTTCAGTTACAGAATGCATATGTAGGAAAGAAACGAGATTAAACGAGGAGGGTTGTGATCATCCTATTGAAAATTGCCTCAGTTTTGGAATTGCTGCAGAATATTATATTGAAAATGGAATGGGGCGAGAAATCACAGCGGATGAGGCTATTAAAATCGTAGAAGAAGCTGATGAGTCTGGTTTAGTTCATGCAAGTGCTAACTCGAAACATTTATCTAACATCTGCAACTGTTGTCCGAACTGTTGCGCCTCAATGAAAGGCATGACCAAATTTGGTCATGATAAACAAAAATATATGAATGCAATATTTGAATCTATTATTGATAGTGAAGCCTGTATTGGATGTGGTTTGTGTGTTGACAGGTGTCCTGTTAAAGCAATCACATTAGAGGATTATGCGGAAGTAAATAGAGATTTATGTCTCGGATGCGGGTTATGCGCTAGAGTATGTTCAGAAGATGCGATATTTTTAAAACCAAGAGAAGATAGGGTAGAACCTTTCAATAGAGTACATGAAATGGGTATGGCGATTATAAAAGGGAAAAGAAAAAACTCCCCAGAAATCGATAATTAAACTTAGTTTATGCCTTAAGATTTAGACAAAACGTATTTTTAGTCAATATTTTTATCTATCTTTTCATTATTTCAACTTATGTCGAAATTAGAACCTGTTAAATTTGATGATTTTAAAGAAGGAGATTCTGCTTCATTCGCAAAAACCATTACTGAGGCAGATGTTACGTTATTTGCGGGAATATCTGGAGATTTTAATCCTTTACATATTAATGAGCAGTTTGCAAAAACTCAAATGTTTGGTAAACGGGTTGTTCATGGTGCTTTTAGCTCTGCGTTAATTTCAGCAGTACTTGGTTTTCATCTATTCGGTCCAGGAGCTCTATATGCTTCCCAGAAGGTAGTATTCAAAAAACCCGTCTTCATTGGCGATACTCTAACCGCAGTAGCAACAATAACGAAAAAATACACTAAGGAAGGAAAAAGTGGAGTACTACAGTTTCTCGATGTAGAAACTAAGGTTATTAATCAACAAGATGAAATAGTCACGGACGGAGAAGCTCAAGTTATTGTAATGTAATTCTTTTTCTTTATTTTTTTTTTTTTTATTTGGATTTAAAATATATTTATATAAATCAAACCAAGGTGGAATATAAAAAATGGAATATAAAAATTTGATTATAGAGAGGAAAGAGGATTTACACGTAGCCATCGTCAAGTTCAATCGACCAGAAAATCTCAACGCTCTCAACAGGGCGTTGATGAGGGAAATAGAAATGGTGACAGAAGAATTTCAGAATGACACTGAAACTCGTGTTGTCATTTTTACCGGTGAAGGCAAGAATTTTTGTGCTGGAGCAGATCTAGGTGAGAAAAGAGAGCCTTTAACGGTTCTTGGGAGCATAAGGAATTTACAAACTGGACCTAGAATGATAAAAAAACTTTATGATATGGAACAGATTACAATAGCTGCGATTAATGGTTTTGCATTTGGTGGTGGGGCGTGTATTGCTGCTGCTTGTGATTTCAGAATTGCTGCTGAAAATTGCTTGTGTGGATATCCTGAAAGTAAGCTAGGAATGAATTTGAGCTGGATATCTCTACCGATTGTTGTTCATTTAATCGGGCCAACAAATGCTAAGGAAATGGTGATTTTAGGAAAGAATAACCACGCAGAAACCCTTTTAAAATGGGGATTCATCTCAGAAATCCTTCCAAAAGAACGACTGGTAGATCGAGCAGTTGAAATCGCCAAAGAATATGCTGCTCAACCTCCAATTGCTGCTCAGATGATAAAAAGGAGCATTAATCACATAAGCTCAGCTTTAGATCAGGCAATTATGCATATGGACCGCGATCAATTCTTTCTCACTTCAAAAACAGAGGATTTTAGTGAAGGTATTAAAGCATTCTTTCAAAAAAGACCTGGAAATTTCAAGGGAAATTAGAAATTAAATGAAGATTCTATTTTTTTTATAATTTAATTACCCTTTTCCTTATTTTAAAGTGTATTTTTTCCTTTTTCTGACTAATAAAATGGCTATAGCAATAGTTGAGATAATTAGAAATAGTGGAAGTTCAAAAGCAATAGTTCCATCACTCACAAGTTCTAAAGAGAAGAGTGTTGCTCCTCCATATTTTCCAGATGCGGTTTCAAGAACTCCTTTTGTGTTATAGGCTAAATCAAGTTCAGTAGCAAGTAGAGTTGTATCTGCGGGCATGGATATCCTTAACCCCTTACCTTGTGGTGTTACACTGCCGTCAACAATTCCATAATTCGTCCTAAAATGTGATAATATTTCTGTTTGTAATTCTGCTGCGGCCGTAGTCCAATCTAAATCAGTTGGAACGATAAATAAGAACGGTTGATAAGTTCCCTTTGGATAAGAATAACCATCATTGAAACTTGAAAGAGTAGAGAAGTAGTCAAGTGTATCGGCCTTCAAAATTGAAAAATTTGTACTGGTAAGAGTAGGTTTTATTGAAAAATTCAAAGGGAAAAAAATAGGGATCTGGGAGATATTGTAATCTGGAACTAGAGCAAACTCTGCTTCAACAATCGTGAAGGTTATATCAAAAAATGAATCAACAAAAAATTCATCTGGAATATCTAATATTTCGAAATTTACTATTAACTGGATAAGCCCATCACTGTTTCCTTGTAAATTCAGTGTCATTAATTCAGTTGATACAGTGCCCCCTGTATTCCTCAAAAGCTCAATATAATTACTAAAATTTAATTTCAAAGTCCATTCATATTTTTCTCCTTCTTTTACACCAATCCCCACAGACCGTTGAGCTAAAGAGGGTTGAGTCAGTGGGGAGAAAAGGATTAAATAGAGAATAAGAATATAGATTAACTTTTTTTTTTTCAAGTG
>CAZRBD010000155.1:0-9033 GCA_964598265.1 uncultured archaeon | reverse complement strand
AGTTATAATTTTGATGTCATAGACATAAATGCTGGTTGTCCTTCTCGAAGAGCGATTAAGGCAAAGGAAGGGGGATACCTTATGAAAAATTTGGAACATATGAAAATTTTAATTGAAAATGCTGTGAAGTATTCTTCTAAACCAGTTTCACTTAAAATCAGGACTGGATTTGAGAAACCTATAAAGATTGAAGAAATGGCTAATATGATAAATAATTCAGGAATTGAATTTTTAATTATCCACGCACGGACAGTGAGAAGCAAATTTTATGATGATGCAATAGATTTAGAAACTGTCAAGATTCTAAAAGAAAAATGTTTGATACCCATTGTTGGAAATGGTGATGTAAAAGATTTTTTAAGTGCAAAACATTTCATTGATTACACCAATGTTGATGCCTTAATGATTGGAAGGGAATCTATGGGTAATCCTGAAATTTTCAATCAAATTCATGAATATTTAACTACTGGTAAAGAAATTCCATTTAAGAATAATGTGGATAAAATGAAAAATTTTATTCAAATTTTTGAGGAATGCTTAAATGAGTATCTTACTGGATTTTCACATCCTCAGGGTAATAAGGAGATTGAATTTATCGAGCTAAAAAGAAATGCAATATGGTTAACGAAAAATATTGAAAATTCCACAACGATTAGACGTTCTTTAAGTAAAGTTAAAAATCTTAAACTACTCAAATCAAGGTTAAAAGAGATAACTGGTTAAAAATAGATATGTATTTAAAACTCTTTTAGAGTTTTAATTGTATTTCTCCATAATTTATTTCTAAGTAAAATTTATTCATTAAAAAAAATGTCAAAATACTATTTATTATTATAATGATAAATAACCTATTTTTGAACTACAATGAAATTTATAAATTCTACGCTAAATTCTGTTCTCTCTCCATTTTTGATGTTTATTATCTTATTACTTGTAGGTTTAACTATGTTTTCAATGATTCTTGGAATTGGCTTAGTTCTAAGAAAAATTTTGTCAATGAAAAAAAGAAAATAGTCGGAAGAACTATTAAAAATCAGGTATTTATAGCCATCGTGGGAAGCTCCTTGAGAATTATGAGGATTTTTTCACCTTATCAACTATTTATATCTCTCTAATAATTCTTCGGGAGTAAATACACCATCTTCGGTTATTATCCCTGTCACCAATCTAAATGGCGTAAAGTCAAAAGCATAATTTAAACACTTAACCCCCTCGGGAACAATTCTAACCTTCCCTAAAACATTACTTACTTCAGAGCTATCTCTTTGTTCAATTGTCACGTCATCAATTGTTTCTTGAAGGGATAAAGTAGATGTAGGTGCTGCGACATAAAAAGGAATATTGTTATCTCTAGCGGCTAATGCTACGAGATAAGTTCCAATTTTATTAAATACCGCATCAGAGGTTACTCGGTCTGTTCCAACTATAACTTTATTAATTTTTCCAAGTCTCATTATTAAACCAGAAGAAGTATCTGAAATCACTTTTACAGGGATCTTATCATATTGCAGTTCATAAGCCGTCAGCCTCGCACCCTGTAATCGCGGCCTGGTTTCGTCTGCAATTACTGAGATTTTTTTTCCTTCTTCAATCGCCGTTCTCACAGGTGCTAATGCTGTTCCATATTGGACTGTTGCCAATGATCCCGCATTACAATGAGTTAAAACTACATCTCCATCATCTAGTAATGAAGCACCATTTTTACCAATATTTTTATTAACTAGAATATCCTCTCTTGCCATAATTTGGGTTTCTTCGATAACGATTTCAGATATAACAGGAGGAGTATCTTGATATGTACTGATAATTTTCCATATTCTATCAATAGCCCAAAATAAATTTGAAGCGGTGGGTCTCGTTTTTTTGATTATTTCCGCAGCTTCTGCCAATTTTTCAAGAAAGGCTTCTTTCGGGAGGTCTTTATATTCAATTGTAGCTAACGCCATTCCCATTGCTGCGGCAACACCTATAGCTGGAGCACCGCGAATATTCATTACTTTAATCGAAGTTGCCACGTCCCTATAATCGTCAAACTCTAGAAATTCAAGTTTATGAGGAAGCTGAGTTTGATCAATCATCTTTACCTTATTATTAATCCATTCTATCGAAGGAATCATAATTATTTAAAATATTGCAAGCTTTAAAAAATTAAATTAGATATAGAGAGAGGAGTTATAAGAAATATCGAGTAAGTATCAAATTTATTTCAAACTATAATGAAAATGATCAAATCTCCTATAATATCTTGTTCACGTAGAACAGATATACCCGCATTTCTTATGGATTGGGTAGTAGAGAGAATAACAGATGGTTATGTGGATGTAGTTAATCCTTTTAACCGTAAACAAGTAAGCCGAATATCTTTAAACCCGAAAGATGTAAAATGTTTTGTATGGTGGAGCAAGAATTTCGCACAATGGATAAATGTGTATAAAAACAACCCAAATCTATTCAGTTCTTATAAAGGTCATGTTTTTCAATTCACAATTAATTCTCCTACGATATTAGAAACTAATATTAGTGTGTCTCTCGAAGAACGATTCAAACAATTAGAATGGCTAATTAAAGAATTCAGCAAGAAAGCTATTAATTATAGGTATGATCCAATAATTTTTTATAGGGTTAAAGGATCAGATAAAATTCATAACAATTTAGAAAAATTCAAGCTTATACTCGAGAAGGTAGCTAGTCTTGGGATCGAAGAAATGATTTTTTCTTTTGCCACCATTTACCCAAAAGTTAAGAGAAGAATGAATTCAAGAGGTTTTATACCAATTGATCCCTCTTTTAAGAAAAAAAAAGAGATTGTAAGTAAATTATTAGAAGTGTGTAATGATTTTAGCATACAAATGAAAGCTTGCTGCCAACCTAATTTGTTAAAAATCGAAGGAATAGAGCAGGCACATTGTATAAATGCAAGAGAGATAGAAAAATTAATTACCGAAACGATTCCACAACTAAAGGACACGGGACAAAGAAAAGATTGTGGTTGTTTCAAATCCAGAGATATAGGGGGCTATTCAGGCATCTTCCGATGTAAACATAACTGCCACTATTGCTACGCTTCTCCAGCTAAAAGATAAAATTAGAATAGCTATTTCTTAAAACCTGAAAGATATTTATGAAGCTCCCCTAAAGCTGGAACCACACCAAGTTTCTCGAGAACATCATAAAAACAATATAAATCCCAAAGATCGAAGACTTTTCCTTCTGAATTGATAAATAAAAGGGCTGCTCCTTCGAATTCAATTCTCTTATTAGTAGGCTCAAAGCCCCAACCTCCCCCATTATGTATTGCATTAGCCCTATACCACACCCACACTTTATTCTCTTCACCTTTTATCTCGATAACTTTTTGTACCAGATCATGAAAGATAGAGCGGAATTGTTTAATTTCATACTTTACCAGCGCTGGACCAACCATATCTATATTAATCCAATCTGGTTTATATTCAGGATCTATGATTTTATCAGCTATAGTAAAATCTGGTATACTCCACATGTCCTCAAACCAAAGTTTCCCTATTTGTTCTGATTCTTTTAATTCCATTTCATTAACACCGTTAAAATAAAAAGAGGAAAGTAAAGTTTTGTTAAAAATTTATTGGAAAAAATAAAAATAAGATTTATCTTTATATTTGTACTAGTTATTTTATATCTTAAGAATTTTAATAGATTGAGGGATTGAAAATGCCTAAATGTGAATTATTTATTGTGGATGTGTTTGCTGAAAAGAAACTCGAAGGAAACCAATTAGCTGTATTTATTTGTAAAGATAACCTTTTTGATTCTGAAATGCAGAAGTTAGCAAAAGAAATGAATTATTCAGAAACAACATTTATAACATCAGTAGAAAATTATGATGTTCGAATTTTCACTCCAGAAGAGGAATTGCCTTTTGCGGGGCATCCAACATTAGGAACTGCATTTGTTATACAACAAGAATTAATTAAATCACCAATTAAAACAATTCTGCTTAATTTAAAAATAGGACCCATCCCTGTCTTATTCAAATATAAGTCGGGAAACGTTGATGAAATATGGATGGAGCAAAATGCTCCAACTTTTGGGAAGTTTTTTGATCCTGATCTATTCTCTCAAATTCTAAATATTGAGGTAGAAAATATTGATCTAAGATTTCCTATTCAAGTAGTTTCTACTGGACTCCCATTTTTTATTGTACCCTTGAAAACTCTAAAAGCTATTAAACAAGTTAGAGTAGATAGAGATAAATACATGAATTTAATAGAAAAAACCGAAGCAAAAAGTATTCTAATCTTTTGCCCAGAAACCTACAATAAGGGAAACGATTTAAATGTTCGTGTTTTTACTGATTACATAGGAATTCCAGAAGATCCTGCAACAGGAAGCGGGAATGGGTGTTTAGCAGCTTATCTGGTTAAATATCAATATTTTGGTAAAAATTATATTAATATCCGAGTTGAACAAGGTTATGAAGTCGGGAGACCCAGTTTACTTTTATTAGAAGCAAAAGAAACCGACGGAGAAGTAAGTGTTTCAGTCGGAGGTAAAGTTTTCATGGTTGCTAAAGGGGAATTAGTATAAGGGCCTGTATCCTTCAAGAGTATTTAATCAATTTGATTTTCCATGAATAAGTTAAGTTTAAATTTCAAACTTTATATTAATGAAAGGTATCTTGCAAAGTTAATTACATCCATTTACTGAACTATATTTTCTTAAAAGATAATATAGTTACATTTATCCTATTGTTCCGTCAAGTTTTTGCTCATTTTAGACATCTCCCTTATGCTTCTAGGGGAATGGGTATTCTCCCAGGAATAATTTTTTTTAAATAGTTGGCTTCTCTTTTTTTAAGCGTAATATATTAAGTTTTAGTCAGAATTTTTGTTTGGGAGGAGGAAAACTATTTATTAGACAAGTTTGGAGAGAAATATGTTCACTATAAAGAAAAAGTAAATACATTCTTCCCAAAAATTAAGATATATAATGTAGATGGCTCTGAAATTTAAGAATAATTACAAGTATCTAAATCAATAAAACTGAAAGATTTAGATATCCTTATTTATATTTATAATGTTAGTAAAAAGTAATTCGATTGCAATGTTGTATCATAGCAAAATTTTAAATATTTAAGGTTATACATGTAGAAATTATGGATATAAAAATTAAATTTGGGTTTTTAACGTTATTAATAGTAATATTCCAGTCGATTTTGAAGTTGTATGGTGTTTTAATGACTGGTAGTTTAAGTTTTTTATCTGAAACTGTTGATACATTTATTGATTTAATATTTGTTACAATTACTCTATATACATTATATCATAGTGAAAAGCCAGCTGATTTTGATCATATGTATGGCCATACAAAGTCAGATTCAATTGGAGCAATGGTCCAAGGTATTATTTTAATGAATATCTATATATTCTTGATTTATAATGCTATTCAAGTAATTATTATAGGAAGATTTAGTGTTTCAAATCCTAGCATTGGGCTTGTAATTCTATTAACATCTTTCCTTATAAACCTAATTTTCTCCAGATTTCTCATTCATACGGGTAAAAAACAGAAGAGCCTTACCTTGGAAATTCAAGGTTTGAATTTATTTCAAGACTCTATTCGAGCAATTATAGTATTCGTGAGTTTCATATTGGTATATTTTAATGTGATATTTGTTGACCTAATTTTGAGTATTATATTATCTAGTTGGATCATTGTTGGAGCCTTAAAATTAACTAAAAAAGGGATAAAAGAACTTACTGACACGAACCCAATAAGTTCGATTATTTTAGAGGGTTTGAGATCGGATATCTTTAAATTAGAGCATGTAATTGGAGTCCATGATATAAAAATACGCGTGAGTAGTAAATTACTGTTTCTCGAAGTTCATTTATCAGTAGAAGACCATATTTCTGTCGTTCACGCTAATAAGATTATAAAATCAATCAGAACTATGAGCCAAAAGGTTTTCCCAATATATGAAGTTGATTGCATAGTAGAAATGAATCCAGTGGCAAGTGAAAAATCAGTTGGAGAAGGCTTAATTAATTTGATTTATTCTATGAAAACAGAGTATCCTCAAATCATTAATTTTAAAGACCTTAATATTTTTAGATTAGAAGAAAATTATTTTATTTCTGTAATTGTCATCATAGATGAATCACTTTCGCTAACGGAAGCCCATAAAATATGCTCTCATTTTGAGAAAGAAATAAAACTTGAAGCCCCCTATATATTAAGAGTAATAACACATATAGAGGCTAAACCGTCTAATAAAAAACTAGTCTCAAACCAAATTAAATTAGCTGATGTTGGAGAAGAGATGATTGAAATTATTAGACGAGCAGTAGAGAAAGAGTTAAGAGCACACCCACAAGTTAGAGGATATCATGGTTTAGAATTTTGGGCAACATTTGATTATTGCGTTTTAGAATTACATGTATTTTTTGATGGTTCTTTGAATATCTCCCAAACTCATAATTATATTACAGAATTAGAAAGAAAAATCCGAGAAAAATTAGGTATAGATAATTTGGAAACAGTTTTCCTTCATTCTGAGCCGGTTGAAAGCCAGAAAAAGGGAATTATTTTTTAAAAACTATATAACAAAAAGAAAATATATTAAAACGGAAATTTATATTGATTTAAACCAAGTTCTTGTTGCATTGTTTTTATATCACTTTGTAAACTTTTGTTTAGAGCTATACCGACGCTATTCCTTTCTTTTTCGGCTTGGAATTCCTTTTCTCCTGCGGTATATATTTTATTTTTCCCCGGAACTTTTTTAGAGCTTCTTAAGGATCGCATGATGGAACCAGCGATTTTTTTAAATCTTTTCACTGGAATGAAATTTTCAATGTTAATAGCTAAAAAGAAATGACCTACCTTTAATCTCTTTTGACCCTTCTCAACCACTCCTGCTGTATCTTTAAGAAAAATCCCATCCTGTAACGCAGCAGATAAAATTTCAGCAAAAGTTGCATAACCATATCCTTTATGACCGGATGTATCTTCACCTTTACCACCCAATGGTAATAATGCAGCAGAACGGTTAATTAGCTTATTTAAAACTATTCCAGCATCATTCCTAGAATTTCCATTATTTGAAATTATCACTCCATCAGGTAGTGGTTTTTTCAATCTATTATATACCTCAACTTTACCCCTTTGGATAATTGATGTAGCACAATCTATTAGGAAAGGGAATTCTTCATCTGTAGGTGCTCCATAAGTTAGAGGATTAGTGCCTAACATTGGTTCTATACCAAAGGTTGGTGGAACTGAAGGTCTTGTGTTGGTGGTTACAAAACCGATCATTCCCTCTCTTGTTGCCATTAGGGAATAATACCCCGCTATCCCAAAATGGGTTGAGTTCCTTACTGCAACTGCTCCTAGACCATACTTTTTAGCTTTACTGATTGCTAAAGTCATTGCTTTATAAGCTATTACATGCCCCATCCCACAATTTCCATCAAGGACCGCAGTAGTAGCATCATTTTTTACTATATCTATTTTTGTTTTAGGATTATATATTCCCTCCCTTATCCGATCATAATACATTTTACACCTTTGAATTCCATGAGAATTTATTCCTCTTAAGTCTGAAGTTATTAATACATCAGCTATAATTTCAGCGTCATCTTTAGGTACCCCAAGTTTAATGAATACTTCTTTCATAAAGCCTTTAAGAACACTATGATCCAAAAAAATAATGTCATCTGAGGGATTATCAACTAAATCGGGGGTCACGTTTTCTAACATTTTCTGCATCTTTCAAAAAAAAAGTGATAGATTTGAATTATTAACTTTCTATTTAATTAAAATCCTATTTAATATAAGGTGAAAGTTAGTGATTTCAGAGCCTTTTTAATAAATTTTACAAGGTTTTTTATTAAAAAATAATGACAAACATGTAAGATTCCCAATTATTATTATCTAGGATAGAATGTTGGAGCTACTTATCTCATAATGCTGATGAGAAGGACACGGGTGAACCTACAAAATGAAAAATGATTTTTTAAGGTGAACTCCTAGTCCCAACCAGACGTTGTAAGAATCTCCCTATCACCTGATGCAAAACATTTGATTCTTCAGATTTAAAGTTCTCAAACACGAATTAGGTGTCTTTATACTATATAAAAAAAAATCAATTTATTCAAGAAATACTTTTACATTAATAACTCCGAAAATCTAAGATTAGCGTTTTTGAAGTTTTCCATATGGCATGATGCTTTTTTTTTGAAATATCATAAATATTATTAACTCAATAAGACAATCAAATAAATCTTTATATATAGCCTAAACAATCTTCTAATTAGTGGAGGAATAAAATAGGTTAATAACAGTTGTTGCCATATCACGTATTCATTCGGGCAACAACTTTTTTACTTTTTATTCTGATACAAAAGAATTTATAGTACATATCTTTTATTCCTTGAAATCATACTTATTTCTTTCAAAGAAAAAATTTGAATTTATACGAATTATTACATAACTAACGTCTTTTCATTTATCTTTGGAAAGTGATTTTGAGAATTCGTTTCGAGTTTTTTCATCTTTGAGCTCATCAAAGGCTTTAACAATTCCATCTAATTCTTGAACAGAAAGTTGGTTTTCATCCTCAATCTCGTCTAAACCTTCTTTAAAAAATTCCATATGGCATGAAGTGCATTCAATGTACTCATCATATTCGATTACTTTATTAGATTTACATGCAGGGCAACGATATTTTGTGTCTATTTTCATGAATGGTCTCATGAATATTTGGTAGATAAATATTATTATAAAACCCATGTATTTAAAATTATTGATTAAAATGTGTAGGAAAAACATAGGGGGAAGTTAAAAGGAATTTAGATCTCATGAAAAAAAAGATAATGAAAAATCCAAAAAAAATAGGAAATATAGTATTTCAATAATGAATGATACTAATTTTAAATTCTATGAACTCTAGATCTTTTAACAATGAAAATTAAGGAATTTAAACTGGAAGAATATTTTGCGAAGTATGAATTCACAGTTGAATATCTCCTCTGTTCTTCAGATTGTGAGTCC
>CAZRBD010000154.1:2046-9056 GCA_964598265.1 uncultured archaeon | reverse complement strand
AACCAAGATGTTCCATTGTTATATATTTCATTTAAATCTTTGGGAATTTGAATTATTTCTACAATGGCTTTCCAAAATAATATTTCCATATTTTTTATCACCTTTAATAGTTTTAATATATACTAAAATCAAGTATTTATAAACAAAAAATGAGAAAAGATTTCTTCTTCTTTTGTAAAAATATTCTTTTATTTCTAAAATTGTTCTTTAGTAATTTAGCCAAAACTCCGGTTTAGTTAACTTATCAAAGAGATCAATAATTTATTTACAAAATTGTCTCTCATTTTTAAGAATCGTTTTTTAAATAACTTTAGAAATAAGTTTTGAAAGGATCTTTAGATTCAAATAAAAAAAATTCCACATGAGGGAATTCCAAACTCAGAATATTACATAATTTTTTTAGAGTTAATATTCCTTTCTTATAGGTTGATATTTCGATTAAATTAATTCCGATGTCTCTTGCAAATATTCCTTCACCGTAGTTAATCTTTCCTGAAATATAACAGTCACATCCAAATTTCACTGCTTTTGTTATAAAACTTATTTTTGAGTTATCTCCCCCCACTACACATATTTTTTTTATTGGTTTGTTAAGATCTCCTATATATGAAATTGCTTTCATGTTTAAATTGGTTTTTATCCTATTTAATATATCTTCAAAAGTTATTACATGGTTTTTATCTACGTATTTTAAGGGGGAGCATATTCTTCCTATAGGAATATTAATCCCTACCTTGTTTTTGATTTCAAATAAACATTCTAATTTAAAATAAAGAGCTCTTACTAAAGTGTCTGATATTCCGCCTTCTGCCCCTATAAAAGAAGAACTAAGCACATATATCGAGATGGGATATTTAGAAAGTAAAGATAGTTTGTTAATTAAAATAAAATTAAATTTATTAATTGGGTTGTGGATTAGACTATTATTAGCTATAATTAGACCGATTTTATTTTTTACAGCAAAATAAATCATTTCCAGACTTAGATCCATTGTAAGTACTACTTTCCTGATTAGTCTATCGCTTTTCTTTTTATCATATTGTAATCCATAAATGTCAGAATCTAATCTAAAAACCTTAGGAGCTATTTTTCGTGATAGATATTTTTTTATTTCCTGAAGATTCATCAAAACCAATTAATTATAGGGCTAAAATGATCAATTGGTATAACTTTTTATCATAATGCTGACTAAAGATTTTTTAATTTAAAATTAAAATATATAAATTATGAATGATAGGAATTGTATCTTTTGTAAAATTGCAATTAGAGAAATTCCAGCAAAAATTATTTTTGAAAATGATTTAAATCTTGCTTTCTTGGATATTTCACCAATTTCTAGGGGGCACTCAATCATTATTTCTAAGAATCATTATCCAAATTTAGAGCAGATACCAAACTTTGAACTTACCGAAATCTTTCTGGTAGTGAAGAAAATAGCCACTTTAATCCATGAAAAATTACACATTGATGGATATAACATCTTACAAAATAACTTTACAGCTGCTGGGCAGGTTGTAAATCATTTCCATGTTCATATTATTCCTAGAAATTTCAATGACAATAAGTTCTCTATTAAAATCCCACGTAGTCAAGCTAACGAAGAGGAATTGTTCAGTGTCTTAAAAATATTGATAGCTTAACATACTTCTTTAAGTTCATTCTGTAAAATTTGTGTTGTTTATAAAATTAAACTATAATTAATGTTAAACTATAATTAATAGTTATGAATTTTAAGAAGATATATAAAAAAATAAAAGAGAAAACTAAAGAATTCTTTACAGATGAATATGGCGGAAACCTTGTAGAATATGCCCTATTAATAGGTTTTGGTTTGTTTATTTTCTTTGTGATTATTGGAGTTATAACTTCATTATTAGATTGGACAGTTGGGCTTTCCGATGATTTTTGGAACCTATTCAGTGGCTAATGTTAAGATATTTAATGAATCTATTAAAAGTCATTTAGATACAACTATTTTATTATCAATAAATTTAAAGTCGTATCTCTTTGCCCATTCATCTAGATGGTTTACTGCATAATCAATATCTAACCTTAAATGTTCTACAAATACATTAAAGGGTATTTTATCTGAAATTGATAGGTATTTCTTAATTTTATTGTCAACTTCTAAGTCTGAAGGTGGAATTTCCTTCCTCTTTCTCGCTCTTAGTTTATCTAATAGTGCATCGTTTTTATTATCATTTAAGAAATACTCTACTATATTGCTTATGACTTGTGCCTTGGTGGTACCAAAGACATCAACAAGTTCTTCAACTAACCTCATATAACTTTTATTTAATGTAACTGTTGTTCTTGTAGTTTCTGTCATAAAATTTTAAAAAATATTATTTTCAAATAAATAGCCGGTTTTCTTTTTAAATTTTTGTGCTTATTGATGATAATAAAGCATAAATAAGCATCATTTATATACAATTTGGGATTTATATTATCAGAGAACAAATTTTTAACTTTAAAAATTAAAAAGTCGAAAAATTGTCGATTGTAAAATTAGAAAAAATTGGAGGAATAAATTATGGCAAATGAAATCCTAAGTGGAAAATATTCTGAGCCAAAGGAATATATGTCGCCGATTCAATACAATTTGATTAAAACACTAGAAATTACAGGCCCTTTAACCCGCAAAGATTTAGTTAGGCAACTTAAAACTCCTAGAACTACCATATATGATAATCTCATAAAACTACAAAAGAGAAAGTTAATTGAAAAATGTTCCCGTAATGAGGGAAATAGGGGTCGACCCCTCGTTTTCTGGAAACTAAAAAATAATACTAATTAAATTTTTTTTTTATAAAAAATGATAAGGAAAACCATAAATAAAATAATAATATTATCAGGTACTCTATAATTTCCACTGCAACTTTTTTTATTAATAGAAAAACTAAAAAATACTTTTTCTTTTACAATTAAATAGACCCCAGTTAAAAATGTATCAATAATATATAAAAGAAATTGTTAAAGTTCTAATAATTCATACTTTTAATTTATATTTTAAAATATGTTAATAATTTTTGCACTCGAAATTTAGGAGTATAGAATCATTTAAAAGAATGATAAAATGAATTTTCTTAGTGAATTACATGATTTCATTTGGGTACATAATAATATTCATTTATTTGTTTTTGATACTTATCTTTTTTACTTCCTGATTTATTAACACGTGGTCTTTTGGTAACTGAATCTCTTCTGAAAGTAATATTCATCATTTTTAAGAATGTGTTAAAACCATCCCTTAAGTTCTGAGGTGCTAAAGCTCTACCCTCTAATCCAGGAGAACCATCAAAAACCAGTATTGAATCAGCAATGAAATCTTGTGTTATTATATCGTGCTCAACGACAAAACCAGATTTTTTTAACTCCTCTATAGATTTTCTTAATAATTGTGCAACTTGTAACCTCATTTCAATATCTAAAAAAGCAGAAGGTTCATCTAGTAAATATATATCAGCTTCTGTTGATAAACATTCCGCTATTGCCACTCTTTGCGATTCACCACCACTTAATTCTGAAAATTTACGTTCCTTGATATTATCTAAATTTAAATTATTAATCAATCTCTTTTTATAAGATTGACTAATGTGTGGAGCTAATTTAATTTTTGAAATGAGGTTTGAAACTTTTCCCTCTCCATCTATTTTGATATATTGTGGTTTAATTACTACTTTTAATTTATTTGTATCTTCTTCAGATAGATTTTCACTTAAACTAATATTATGATAATTAGCCATATTAGCGATAGTGTTAATAAATGTGGTTTTTCCTATACTGTTTGGTCCTAATATTCCTATAATTTCACCAGCATGAATTTCACTCCCAGAGGCTTCCAAATGAAAATTCCCTAAAGTAACCTCAAAATCATTATAAAAAAAAATAGTATTTCCAAGATCGTAACTGGATTCTTGAGGGGGTCTTTCATGGAATGTTATAGGATTTTCTCTAAATCTTATATTTTCATCCTTAATATACCCATTTAAATAAATATTAATCCCAACCCTAACGCCTTGAGGATGAGAAACGATTCCAAAAACACCAGGTTGACCGAATAGTATAGACACATAATCGCTTAAATAATCTAAAATAGCTAAGTCATGTTCAACGACAATGATTGTTTTATTTTTCTCAGATAAACCTCGTATTAACTTAGCCATATTAATTCTTTCACTCACATCCAAGTATGAACTTGGTTCATCAAATAAAAATACATCACCATCTTTGAGGCAAGCTGCTGCAATAGCTACTCTTTGAAGCTCTCCTCCTGATAAAACTGAGATATCCCTTTCTAGAATTTCTGAGAGGTTTAATTTCTCCGTAATTTGTTCTAAATTATTATCTACATTATTTCTATTTAATAAATCAATCACTTTTCCAGAAATGAATTTTGGGATAGTTATAATATTTTGGGGCTTATGAATGATTTTATTTTCTTTTTCTTCAAGATCCAAAAAATACTGGTGTAACTCCGATCCCTTAAAATGTTCAATTATTTCTTTTTGGTCTGGTGTATCCTCCCCAAATCTCCCCAAATTTATTTTTAATTCGTCTGATAAAATCTTCAATAGGGTACTTTTTCCTATTCCATTTTGTCCAATTAACCCTAGAACTTTGCCTTTTTTTGGTATTGCCATTCGAAATAAGGAAAACTGATCAACACCATATCGATATGAAATTTGATTCATTAATTGATCTGGCAAATTTACAATATTGATTGCTTTAAACGGGCATTTTTTAATACAAATTCCCTCTCCCGAACATAAATTTTCAGAAATTATTACACTCTTCTCATCAAGACTTAAAACTATTGTTTTATCACCCGTTCTAACTCTGGGGCAATATTTTATGCACGGTTTTTCTCCTAAAGGACTACATTTGTTTGGTTTACAAAAATCCTTATTTAAAACAGCTATTCTCATAATTTAACTCATTATCATTTAAAAAAGCAAAAATGAAAAATATAATTTACTCACGTTAAATATACTATAATACATAAAAGAAAAATTTTTGTAACATAATTATTGAATTATTAAGTATAAGCTACACAGTGAAGAAAAATTGAATGAAGATTTTCCAGTACACTGGTTAGAAGAAATTCTTGAAGAAATCTACACCCGTAGACTTGAAGAAATAACACTTTCTACAGGTAAGACTCCATCAGGCCATATTCATTTAGGAATTTTACGAGAAATTTTAATTTGTGATGCATTAAGAAGAATAATTGAAGAAGATGGTAAAATAGTAAATAATCTGCTATTCTTTGATAGTTTAGATGCTGCAAAACGATTTCCCCCATATATAGATAAGAATTTTCAAAATAAGCACGTTGGAAAACCTTTTGCGATGATCCCCTGCCCATATGATGATTGTAAATGTGAAAGTTATGCTCATCATTTTGGTAATGAATTAATATCGGTATTTCCTGATTTTGGAATTAAAACAAAAGTGATTTGGACCCATGAGTTATACAAAACAAAAATAATGCAAGAAAAAATTAAAGTGGCACTAGAAAACACAAAAATGATTAAAAAGATCCTAAGAAAATATATATTACCTACTCTAAAAAATGGAGATAAGGAAGATTTTATAAAGATGCAGAAAAATTGGATGCCTGTAATGGTAATATGTGAAGAATGTAGTAAAATCCAACATCGTGACAAAGATGGGTCTATTAAGCCAAATCGAGTAAAAAATTATACCCACAATGAAGAAATGGTCTCATACAAATGTGAGGCTTGTGGATATTCTGGAAAGATTTCTATTTGGAGTGGTAAATTAAAATTAAATTGGCGTATAGATTGGCCTGCTAAATGGTCTTTATATACAACTACTTGTGAACCTGCAGGTAAGGATCATAGTGTAAAGGGGGGAGCTTATGATACGGGAATTGAATTATGCCAAAGTTTATATGGATATGAAGGACCAGTTAAAGTTTCTTATGAATGGTTACGATTAGGTGATAAAGACATGGGAACTTCTAAGGGCCATATTTTTACACCAAAGAAATATCTTGAGATTGCAGATCCAAAGGTTTTTAGAACAATCATTTTAAAAACCAATCCTTCAAAACACATTACTTTCAGAATTGAAGAGTTATCCCAATATTATGATTATTATGAAAGAATGGAAAATATATACTTTCATTCAGAAAAAGTCGAAAATTTTGACGAGCGTAAGTTCTTTAAGTACCTTTTCCCTTTAACTCAAGTATCAAGTATTCCAGAAACAAAATTAAAACGGTTACCCTTGAAATTTTTAACATTTTTAACACAAATTCAAAATATTTTAAGTTTTGATAACCTTTATAAGAAAGCGAAAAAACTTATGGAAAAAAACAGTTTTGAAAAATTTATTTCACCTCAAAAATTTAAAATACTTCTTAAACAAACAGATTGTTGGCTCGAAGAATTAAAAAAAGTCATTGAAAGTGAAAAAGATCCTAAAGTTAAAAAGGAGATTATAAGAAAAGTAGGTATTTTTACAATCCCTATGGCCATCGATGAAGATTCATTAAAGATCTTGGATGATAACCAAATTAAAGGAATGCAACAATTAAGAGAATATTTAAAAAATGCTGATAACTTAGATCCTGATTTGATTCAAAATAAAATTTTTACAATAGCTAAAAATAACTTAAAAATTAAACCTAGAAAATTATTTGAGGCAGTTTACCAAATTATCTTAGGAAAAAAATATGGCCCAAGATTAGGTTCATTTTTATCCTTATTAGATAGAAATTGGTTGCTAGATAGACTTAATATTTAAAATTTAAACTAAAAATGTATATGAAAATTATTTTTCAGAATTCTTTATCTTCTATTTTCTTCGAAAGAATTTTCTCTTTTTTTTTTTTTTTTTTTTTTATTATTTTTTTTAAAAATTAAAAAACCCCCGAGAATAAATTTTTCCGCATTTTTACCATTTTTTTTTTGAAAAAATATTTTTTTTTATTTTTTTTTTTTATATTCAAATTTTATTATTATTAAAACCCCTAATCATTA
>CAZRBD010000154.1:0-2036 GCA_964598265.1 uncultured archaeon | reverse complement strand
ATTTTAAAAATAAATAAATAATAATATAATAATAAAAAAATTGAATAATATTATTATTTTTTTTTTATTTATTATATAAAAATTATTTACTAAATATATTTAATATTTTAATTTTTATTTAAAAATTGGTTTTTAAAATATTTTTTATTTTTTTTTTTTTATTTTTTTTTTAAAAAAAATTTTTTTTTTTTTTTTTTTTTTTCTTTTTTTATAACATTCTATACAATAAGAAAAAGCCTCGGATATCATTTCTCCGCAATTATTACAATGTTTATGTGGATAAATATATGTTTCTACTTTTTTTTTATAACGTTCAAATTTACTCATATTAAACTCCCTAAATCATGATATAAAATATCTGGTAAATTATAACTCTTTCACTCCATTTTTATCAATTTTTATCTTAAAGAAAGACGCATTTTTGAATTGATTAATAAAATCCTCCGGGTAGGAGGGAAATTTGGTTGAAAATTTCTCTTTTTCATGAATTAATTAATTTAACTTTTTTTTTTCAATGATCTAAAACGTTATCTATTTTATTTGAATTAACCTAAGCAAACAGAAAACCGCTATTACCTGCTCCTGTTAATTCAACAACATAAACATCAGAAACGACTTCAATAATTTTTTATTAAAGTATTATTTTCTAAGCTTAAACCAGAATTAAGGCTTGTTTACTTCATAACTTAATTTTTAATTTTGTATTCTCCTTAAAATAATCTCCCTAACAATTTTCAATCACGTTTCATTATAGCAAATCTAGATTTCCAAGCTAAATGTTCTAAATTTTTGTAATTTTTTAGAATTTTCAAATCACGTGTAAAGTAAAGTTTTTTTTAATGTTCTATGAATAAAATCCCCCCTTTCATGAAGTATTCCGGAGTAACATATATTTATAGATAATTCAATGATTTACTATGCTTCATCTATTCTATTGTAGATTGTTAATGGACCCTCTGAAAGATCTTTATGGAAGACTACAAAATTAAAATTAGTTTTCAAATTAAAATTTCAAGCTTCTAAATCATATCTATTATAAAAAAAGTCATGCTCAAATTATTGAAGAATTCAAAAATCTTAAAACTGGATTGAAATGATATCTATTATACAACCCATAGATAAAAACGCTAAGTTTTTATAAATTTTGTGTGAAAAAATAATGAAATGGTTAAGAAAGGAAAATTTAAATTATTATCTTATGTAATCGAAGATTATTTAATTTATTACAAAAGTCAAGGTAAATATGAAAAATATGTTGCCTTCGCCATATTAGAACTTAAATCTTTTAATCCACTAATCTCAATTTTGATAGAATTTTCTAAGAAGAATTTAATACATTACTTTGCCTTTCAGTTAGAGACATTTGAAAAAAATAAAAAATTTCTTATCTTAAATTTCCAGGATTCTAAAAGAGAGCAAATAGTTAAGATCTTTAACATTGTAAAACAAAGATTAATTGAGTCAGATAACCAAATCCAATTTTTAAATAAGAAATTGCTTAAAACAAAATTTATATCTCCAAATTTAGTAGATATAGATTCGGAAGTTTCCATTATTAATAAAGCTGAATCAATTTTAATAACAAATGATAAAGATGTAAAATTATTGGATTTCTTTAAAATTAATTTAGAGTTAGTAAAAAATAGAAATGCGTTTATTTACAATTTCTTAACTCTTGTAAATAATTTTAAGCGAAGTGGTTATTTAATCTTTAATTTTAAAATTGGATTAGATAATGACATAAAAACTAGCATTTATTTTGTTGAAGTAAGGGAAAAAAATGAAAGGAATTCTAAAATTCTAAAAAAAATAAATAAATTCTTTAACTTTGATTTATTAGAGAGGAAAAATGTGGAAACTAAAGACCTATTCAAATTTCTTTGGAGATTAGGGATTTCAAATGAAAAATTTCCCTTAGAGAATTTTAAAATTTTATTTAATAATAAAGATCAAAATAACACAAAAGATTTTTTAAATTATATACATAAATTTCACAAAAATCTCATCCATAACTACAATACCTCACTCCGCCTCAG
>CAZRBD010000153.1:0-9106 GCA_964598265.1 uncultured archaeon | reverse complement strand
ATATCTCCTGCACCCCGTCCATATATGAAATCACCCTCTTTCTCACCACCCCAAGGATCATGGCTCCAATGTTCAACTGGTTCTGGACTAACTACATCAATGTGTCCATTGAGACAGATAGAACGACCATTTCCGGTTCCTTTAAGAATTCCTACTACATTAGGTCGATTTTTATAACCAAATTTTGTAAAAGATGTTGTTTCAAAGTAATCATCGCTCTGTTTTAATATTTCAATATCTGGATTAATATATTTAGGTTTAAGGTTTAAGTCGGAAAGTTTTTTATATACAAATTCCTGGACCTCTTCTTCTTTTCCCGAAACACTGGGAATCCGAACGAGTTCTTGAATGAGTTTAACAAGTTTATCCTGATTAGTTCGAATCCATTTTATCGGAGTTAGTTCTTCTGAATTCATTTACTTTCTTTCCTTTTTTTATTTTATTAATTATTATTAAAATTCAAATTTAATTCTTAGGGTTTCTTAACATTGACCAATTTATTATCCCCGTGTTCTCAATCTCAAATTCCTTTAAAATATTGAATCCAAAATTTTGATAATACAAAACATTGTTTTTTTTATTCGTATCTAAGTAACATTTAAGATTATTCTCATCTAAATATTCAATCATAGGGAGTAGAAGCTTTCTACCAAAACCCTTTCTTTGAAATTTTGGATCCACCGCAATAACCATGAGATATATATGAGGTTCTTTTATAAGTTGCTCATGGATATCATTGGCATGAGAAGTGACAGATAATCTTTCGAGATATTTTTTACCTAGTACATAAAAGTAAACCTCATCACCGCATTCTTTAGATCGTTCTGGAGTGATATATGCAAATTTTGACGGAAGCCATAACGTTACACCTTCTAAATTAGGTGAAGATGTATAAACTACTCCAAATTGAAGACAATACCAAATATAGGCTTTAAATAAATAAGGTAAATATTTCTTTCTGTCTGATTCATCGGGAAATATATATATATGTAATGGATCATCATAAAATGCCCGTGAAATAACTTCTGCAGTTGCATTTAAAGGTATATAATTTAACTGATATAAACCTCGGAGATTTTTCATTTTAAATACCATAGTTTAAAATCTATCGAAAAAAGATAAAAAATTATCAAAGAAATGAAAATTTCTTAAAAATAATTAAGTATAAAATATAAATCCTATACCAAATGCGTGATTGTTGTAATGATAATATGGTAATGAAGCTATTCTAATGAGATTTAAATTTTATTCATTAAACTTAATTCTGAAAATATATTTTTTAACGAGTGGAACAGATAAATTATTTTCAAAAATTATTCTATCCGAAAACGATTGCCTTTATAGGTGCTTCAAATAAGAGAATATGGCAGCTAAGGGGGTATGTTGATAGAGAATTTCAAGGAAAACTATATTTAGTTTCCAAAGGAAGTGAAAAAATCTTCGATATCGACTGCCTTAAGGATGTGGCTGACCTTCCTGATTTTATTGATCATGCTATAATAGCCGTCAATCGAGATCAATTAATTGACGTTGTAACAAAATGTATAAATAAAAGGTTTGCTACCATCCATATCTTCTCAGCGGGAACTGGTGAATTTGATGAAGAGGGAAGAAAAATCGAAGATAAAATATATAACTTATTAAAGAATAGTTCTACTAGGGCGATTGGACCTAATTGTATGGGATTATATTCAACTGGCGGGAGATTTTCATTTAATGCTTCTTTCAAAGCAGATCCTATTGGTAATGTCGCAATTATATCTCAATCCGGAGACCTTACAGAAAGGTTTGTTGGAAATTTAAATTACCTTGGTGTTGATTTTTCAGTTGGAGCAAGTATTGGGAATTCTATTTCGCTAAACGTAACAGATCTTATTCAATATTTCAATGATGATCATAGAACTGAGATTATAAGTGTCTATTTTGAAGGTTTCTCGAGATATCATTATAAAGAAGGAAGGAGATTGTTTGAATTGCTTAAAAAAGCAAAAAAACCAATTATTTTCTTAAGAACTGGGAAAACTGACGCAGGGAAGAGATCTGCAGTATCTCATACAGGTAGTTTGACAACTTCAAATCAAATTTGGAATGCAGTTTTCTCTCAAACAAACACTATTCAAGTTAGATCCTTCGAGGAATTAGTAGAAACAACCCTTGCTTTTAATCACTATAAAGATCTGCTCCCCCAAGAAAAAGGAATTTTATTAATAACATGGTCAGGGGGAAATGCAACAATTGCTACTGATTTAATTACTCAGCTTGGTGCAATCGTACCTGAATTTAGTATTGAAACCAAGGAAAAATTGAAGAATTTAATTCGATTTGGAGGAGTTGTGAATCCGTTAGATCTTCCCTGGAAAAATTTTTCTAATGAATATTCGAAAATCGCAAAAATCGCCATAGAAGAGCCTTATATAGGTGGGGTGTTAGTAGAAACGTATCGACCGTTTGATAAAAATACGTGGGATGACTATTTCGAAAACCTTTTGTATCTAAAAAACTTGTGCCACGAACAAAGAAAACCATTTTTTCTTTCTTTACCGTTTACTGCCTTTCAAAATAGAGAAAAGTACAGGAAAAAAATAATAGAAATGGGAGTACCAGTTTTTCCTAGTTTCGAAAAAGCAGCTAAAGCATTCCTTAACTTATATAATTATAGAGAAAAACTGACTAGAAAAAATTCTCCTTAACTTTCTTTAGGGATAATATAAATGGATTTGTTGATGATTTACATAAAGAGATCCTTAGATAATTTTTCTTCTTTTAATAAGTAAGACAGAATGATATTAAATACTATACTTCTCAATTAAAAATGGTATTCGATAAAATGGATGCCTTAGCATGGGAAGGTTTTGAAATTTGGTATTACAGAAATGCGGACAGTTAAATAAAAATAAAAAAAAGTTAGTATTAATTAATCCAAAAGGAGTTATTGTACATATTTTATAGCAGTTTTTAATGATTTTTCTGCATCTTTAACTATCGTGGTTATAATATCAGAGACCGTTTCCAGTTTATTTATAATTCCAATACTTTGTCCTATTAAAACACCACCATTCTCCATATCTCCTTGATAGGCTGCAAAAGCAGCTTTTGCATCTTTTCTTAATTCTTCGTTAAGTTCTTCCTGTGAAATTGCGGCACGGTGATCAGTTAAAGCCTCTTCCTCTGAAGGATAAAAATGTTTCTGAAAGCAGATTACAAGATATAGCTAAAGATACTTTTAAACTTCCTGATTACACTAATCATGCAATAGTACCAACTGCTGAAGATGTTGTGGACCTACTCAAAAAGAGCTACGATCGATAAAAAAATGGCCAGAGAAAAAAATTACTCCAATACTATTAGTATAATTTTTTAATATTAATCTTGAATAATGAGGATATCGGCAGTAATTATAATAGGAAAACGGTTTATTAATATTTTAGAATCCCTTAGAATTTTCACAAATTCAAAATTCAAATAGGGAGAGAAATAACTAGTAAATAATACAAAATAAAAAAATTTTTAAAAAAATGAAGGTGAGAAAATGGAATTTGAAACAATCATTTATGAAAGTAAGAATAAGATTGGTTATATAACCTTAAATAGACCCGAAAAGCATAATGCATTAAACTATCAGCTACTTGATGATTTGGATGCTGTATTCGATTATGCGGAGGCTGATGATGACGCAAAAGTAATTGTTTTAAAAGGGAACGGTAAAAGTTTTTGTTCCGGGTTCGACAATAATGCATCATATTATCGAGTACCCCCAGAAGGTGGCTGGACCTATAAAAATTCGTATGATATATTAAATAAAAAGATTTATGCTAAATATACACGTATTTGGGGTTTTCCTAAACCGACTATTGCTCAAATTCACGGATATTGCCAAGATGCTGGATGTTATCTCCAGCTTGTCTGTGATATTTCAGTAGCAGCAGATGATGCATTATTAGGGCATCCCGCTCAGTTATGGGGTGGAGCTCAAAGTATGCCTCTCTGGCAAGTTTACTTAGGCGTCAAAAAAGCAAGATATCTTTTGATGAGTGGACGAAGAATTACGGGAAAAGAAGCTGCAGAAATGGGGCTTGTGAGCATAAGTGTTCCTAGAGAAAAACTTGAAGAAGAAGTGAACAAATTAGCTTCTGAGATTGCTGAAATACCGTCTGAAGGGTTTCTACATAATAAAATATGTCTTAATACCGCTCTTAAAATTCAAGGCATTGATGCATTGTTTGACTATTATGGACAGATGAATAGATATACTAGATTTATTAGTAGACCTCCTCCAGAATAAATCCAACAAAATTCATATCCGGGGGCTAATCTCGCTTTGATGAAGGGGGTAAGAGAAGGAAAAGTTATGTGTATTTGACTATTACGGCCAATTGAATAGATATAATAGATTATTTAAAGAAAATTTAAATTAAATTTGGTTTATAGTTGGAAAATCACCAGCATTAGGTTTTCCAATTTTCTTTTTTTCTACTTTTAATTGACGAAAATTAAAAAAAAATTTTTAACATATCTAAAACACATTTAAATAATTGGAATAAATTTACTGATTAAAAATTAAGGAGTAAAGTTAAAATGGGAATGTTAGATGGAAAAATCGCCATAATTACTGGCGCTGGACGTGGTGTAGGGCGTGAAGAAGCCCTCGCTATGGCAAGAGAAGGATGCAATTTGGTAATAAATGATATTGGTGGTGGAGTAAGTAATATAGAGAGGGAGACAAAAGTTGCTGATGCAGTTGTGGAAGAATGTATCAAAATTGGAGTCAAAGCTGTGGCAAATTATGATTCTGTTACTGATTTTAACAACGCAAAAGGCATGATAGATCAAGCAATTTCTGAATTTGGCAAATTAGATATCGTTGTGAATAATGCCGGAATTTTAAGAGATAGAATGATTTTCAACATGACAGAAGCTGAGTTTGACGCCGTAATTGCTGTGCATTTAAAAGGCACGTTCAATTTAGTCAGGCACGCTGCTGAATATTTTAGAAAATTGGGTAAGGAAGATCCCAGTTTAAAGAATTTTGGCAGAATAATTAATACTGCATCCGATTCTGGATTGTACGGTAACGTGGGTCAATCAAATTATGGTGCTGCTAAATCAGGAATAGCAACTTTCACATTAATAGTAGCTCAAGAACTCGCAAAATATGCAACTGTTAATTGCGTTGTACCAAGTGCTAGAACTAGGATGACTACTGATTTGACGCCAAAAATGGTTGAATGGATGAACACAAAAACAGAAGATGGGTTTGATATATTTAATCCCTCACATTTTGCGCCTTTAGTTGTTTATCTTGCTTCAGATGCCGCTAGCCAAGTTAACGGGGAAGTCTTTAGAGCTGTTGGAGACAAGGTTTGGATATACCGCGGTTGGCATGCTATAAAGAAAATCTCAAATAATTGGCAACCATTTACTCCACAACAATTAGCTGAGAGAGTCGAATCTGAATTACTAAAAGATCTTCCAGGTAAAAGAGAAGGTGCGATCACTCCAAAAGAATTATTTAGTTAAAATTGATTTATTTCTTAGAACAAAACCTTGCCAAAATAAATATAACTTTTAATTAACATGTTATTCTCTTTTTAATTCTTTTTTTAACCTTTGTTGATTTTGATAAATTTATAAATATATTCTATAACTAGGATGATGACTAACCATAACTTTAAGACAATGACAACAATTTATGATGTTGATATTATCGATGAAATTAAGGATGAAAATTTACTTTTAAGAAAAATTTCCAAACAAGATGCTGATTTTTTTTATGGTGCTTTAAATGAAAAGGGAATAACTGATTATTTATCATTAGAACCCTTTAAAACTATAGAACACTCAAAAAGATTAATTAAAAGTTATATAAAATATTGGGAAAATTACGCTCAGTTCAACTATATTATCGTTTTACAAGAAATAAAAAAAATTAAAATTGGGTCTATTAGTCTTTGGAACATAAATTGGCGTCATCGTAGAACTGAAGTTGGAATTTGGATAATTCCTATATATTGGTCAAAGGGATTCGGCTCGAAAGCAATTAATCTAATAAAAAGTATCGCTTTTAACCATTTAAAATTAAACCGTCTAGAAGCTCATATAGCAACTCAAAACAAGAATTCCATATCTCTCTTCTCAAAGTGTGGATTTAACGAAGAAGGGACCTTGAAACAATATTTAAACATTCAAGGGAATTACCATGATGCTTTAATTCTAGCTTGTATTAGATGAGGATTTGATTTATTATTAAAATCAAGCATCCGGTATTAGGGTGAACTATCCTTTGTGGACTTATCAACAATTTTATCTAGTTCTGCCTTTTTTTCTAAAGATTTATCAATTAACTTATCAGTATCCAATTTTAATTTCTTAGGTTCTGGTATTTGTGTATATCTAGGTGGTAATTTCTCGATTAGACCACCTTTCGCACGTGAAACTGGTGGTTTTACCTTTAAAATGTTAGAGGTTTTATGTAACTCCTCTTTATACAATGATGTGATCGCTTTCTCACGACCAATAATATTGGTACTAGGTTCTGTTTTACGCTTTAAACTTTTTCGATATTTTCGGACTTTTCTTACTGCCTTTGGGAATCTTAAGTATTTCTGATAGATATAGAGATAACTCGCTAATCCTGCGATTATAACCGCTGATATTATGGCTAATATTTGAAAAATAGGGGGACCAACCGCTTCACTAATCCCAACTATAATTAATTCATATTCTTCAATGAAATACTCATCGCCAGCAAAAGCAGAGATCTCAAAAATGTAAGTTCCATTAGGGAAATCTAATAATGTAGCTTCATAAATTCCGTCTTTATCTGCATCTGTAAGGATACCATCCCCATTCTCCCACGTATAGGTTACAATAGCTCCTGTTATCAATTCTTCGAAATCTGTATTATTTAAATTTACTCTTATCGTAACATCCTTACCCGTCCTAGTCTCTAACATATTTGAATCTGTTAAAGTGTTAATTTCTACATTAACTTTTCTAACAGTAATTCTTAAAAATGCAAATCCTGTTAAAAAATTCGGTTCCTGAGCTTCAATAGTTAATAAGTTTATTCAAATAATTAATAGCTCTATTGTATTAAGAATTAGTGTTTATTGTTAATTAGCCAAACTTTCATTTAAATCTCTTTTCAACCCTTCAGAAATCAACCTAACAGCTGCATTTGGGATATGAGAGCCACTTAAATCCGTATATTTGATTGTTATATTTAATTCTTCACCAAAAACAAGCTCTATACTCGGATCCAGCGTCACATTATTACTATTGAATAATATTTGTAAATTTTCTGAACTAAGTTTATTTATAATAATTACTGGATTTATTACTTTCAATATGTAATCCTCCAATTTAGCGGAAATTGTCAAAAAATTAATTCCAATATTAGATATATCAGTATCAATAATTATGGAATATTGCGCCAAAATATCATTCTCGACTAAAGTTCCAGTAAAATTACCGGAAAGAGTAACAGTCGCGTTGGGTATATGAGCTCCACTATTGTTCAAGTATTTTATTGTAATATTTAATTGATCTCCAACATTAAGATTAAAGTTTGGGTCATCAGTCCTGTTATCATTGTTTAAGAATAAATGGAGATCCGTTTCAAAATCGGGGAAAATTATTGTATAAGAAATATTTAGAGTAACATCATCAATTGATATCACAATTGTCCGATTCAACCCAAAATCATCCGCTAAGAAGAGCTGGATAGATAAATTAACATCATCTGTTATTAAGGAAGTGACATCAAAGCCTCCTGATTTTGCTACTTGAAATGAACCATTAGCAGTATCTAATTTTATCGTTTCGGGGTGTTGATTATCGTTTATGAAAATTCTAATCTCTGAATTTGGGGAAGAACTGGGCCATGTCTCATTAATCTTATACTTAAAGTTAAGTAAAGCTTGATTAACAATAATTGTTTCATTACTAAGACTACTAATTTTATCAGCATCTTGGTTCCAAGAAACGGATGTGAATTTATCCATTTTTTTTTCGTAAGTAAATGTTAAATTAAATGAGTTTATACGCATTGTATTAAAAATATCATAATCTAAATCGTTATAATTATCTTCACAATAGAAATCTATTCCTAGTGTTATTCCAAAATGAATATCATCATATTCTAATGCTCTGGTCAAGTAAAATATTAAGTCCGATTCGTCAATGACAGTCATAGAAGTATTCAATAATTGATCTATAACACCAAAGCTCCTAAGAAGAGGACTACCATAGCCGAGATCTATTGTTTGAAAATATGCTACTTCATAAAGATCTTCATAATTTAAATTTGAAATTTTTACATAAAATCTCACGTAATCATAATATGTAGCAGACCATTCACTAGGTCCTGCAGTACTTAGATCATCATTAGGGGTTTCAACGTTAGTATCAGCACTTCCATTAACAATTGCTGTTAAATTAACCGAAGTAATAATGTATTCGGACATATTATAAGGCATTTTAACATTTCTCCTCCAGTGCATACTAGGTCTATTTCTAGATTGATCAACATTCTCATCAAAAGTATGCCTAGCTATTAATCCTTGATTACTAGTATTATTGTAATAATCAGGTTCAATAAAGTAAGAATTATTAAATGGCTTCCACCCATCATTTGGTTTAGGAATCCCCGAAACGTTATTGAAAACTTTTTTATCTCCTATAACCTCAAAATTTGCTTGCCCCGGAGTTGTAGTCGCATTTACATCAGTTTTATCCCCTAGGGTTCCATTGAGGGGGAACCATATTGGACTGATAGGATCATTGAAAGTAGTATTATTTAGCCATTGTTTCGTATAAGATTTTTGACCTGAAGAATGGATATTATCAATATTTTCAATTATTAATGGATTTACTGTGTCATATGTTCTTAGGCCTGAATCAGGATTAAAAACCTGAATAAGAAAAAGTGTATTTACGGTCAGTCCAAAAATGATGATAGTTAACTTCATGAACCTGTACTTATCTTTAATACTTACCAGACTATTCCAGAATCTTCTCAATCTCCCTTTTAATGGATTTTTAAGGGAATTCTGTTTAGTAGGTGAATTATTTATACCCTTATCTTCACTATTTGGCATTTTAGTTT
>CAZRBD010000152.1:0-9164 GCA_964598265.1 uncultured archaeon | reverse complement strand
CTACCAGTTTCTTTAAGATTTGGTGCTATATCTAAAATATTTTTTCCGATTAATTCCTCTTTAGTCATCCCAACCGTTTGCAGCGTTACTTTATTTGCATCAATATAATTCAATTTTGAATCAATTAGGACAAAACCATCAGTAGCTGAATCCATAAAACTTTTTAAGCGTTGTTCGGATTCAGTTAATTTTTGTTCTGCTACTTTTTGCTTAGAAATGTCTGTAACTATACCATCATAACGTAAAAGATTACCTTTGTCATCATAAACAGGTGCTCCATGATCTTTAAGAAAATATACTTCACCTGTTTCGTTATGAATTACTCTGTATTCAAGAATATATTCCTTTTTCTGTTTCCACATCTCAATGAATTTTTTAAGCGTCGATTCTCGGTCATCGGGATGCATTGACTTTTGCCAGGTCTCATGATCTTTATAGAAATCTTCTGGAGCAAAACCCGTCCAAGTATGCCACTTATTTGACATAAATGTTGTTGTGCCTGTCTCATCAGGTAAAGTGGAATAAATCGCATCAGGAATATTTTCTACTAATTGGCGATGTTTTTCTTCAGATTCTTTTAATATTTGTTCATCTTTCTTACGATCGGTGATATCTCTACCTATAGAGACAATATATTTAATACTACCCTCTTCATTAACAATTGTTGAGCCAAGATATTCAAATGGGATTGATCTACCATTTTTTGTAATTAGATTCATTTCAACAATAGCCTGTCCCTCTTTTTTTATTGTCTCAGTAGCCTCTACTGCACGTTTTAGATCATCTTCATTATAATATGAATTTGGTGCCTTCATTGAAGCAATTTCAACGTCTGAAAAACCACTGATTTCCCTAAAAGATTTGTTCCATCTTATCGCTTTACCAGTTGTGGGCTCAAAAATAAAAAATGTATCTCTTTGGGAGTTTATAGCCATCTCTGTAAATCCTTTTTCTTCAAGTAATTCTTGTTCTGCTCTTTTACGCTCTGTAATATTTCTAAAGCTCAACACACGTGCCTTAATTTTATCATCTATAACTAATGGACTAGAGAATCGTTCAAAAATCCTTCCATCCTTAAAATAGATGGTATCAAAATCTTCACTTTTAGCTCTTTGAAGGTGATTTATCTTTGAAAGAAAAGCTTTTGGGTCTTTTAACTGATTTGACACATAATCCAATAACTTTTGATTATCTCTTTCTACAATTAAATCTTGTGGAATACGCCACATGTCGCCAAATTTAGAATTTATATGAGTTATTTGACCTTTTTCACCAACAACAAGAATGCCGTCTTCAGTAGAATCTAAGGTTGCTCTCAAAATCTCTTCAGATTCTTTTAATTTTTGTTCTGCTCTCTTGCGTTCGGTATTATTCCGATTAATAGCAACAGTTCTGATTGGTTCTCCTTTTACGTCTTTAATTATTGAAAGGGATGTTAAAATATTAATAGATGCACCATTTTTATGGGGTTGGATTATTTCCCCTCGCCAAAAACCTTCTTCAGAAAATAATTTTAAAGCGGTTTCTTGATCATCATGGGGATATTCTATGGTAATTGTATCCATAATATTTTTCCCAATAACCTCTTCTGCTTCCCATCCATATATTTTTTCTGCAGCATTGTTCCAACTAATAATTTTAAAATCTAAATCTGTAGAAATAATCGCCTCAGAAATATTTTCAACTAGTTTAGCTTGTTTAGCTATTTCTTCTTCGAGATTCATTTTTTCATAGATGACTTCAAGGTAGCTCTCAATAAGCTCTTTAAATTGCTTCAATAACTCAATATGATCCTTATTGTATTTATTCTCTTTTTGATCAAGAACACAAATAGTACCAAAAACTTCGCCATCAGGCCATATTAGGGGAAGTCCTAAATAGGATATCATTCCATATTTGATATCTGGATTTTTTTCCCATTTCTTATCAGTTAAGGCATTAGGAACCAAAAACATTTTTCCTGTTTTTATTACAGTTTCACAGTAAAAACCTTGTAATTTTTCTCTTTCTCCAACATTATAAGGATTATTTTTATTATCACTTGCTCGAAAAACTTCAATATAAGGGTGGACAACCTTCATAATCAATGCAGCAGGAACATTAATTATATTAGCAAGAAGATTTACAATGCTTTGCCATTTTTGAATTTCAAATTTAGAAATAAATTCATTTCTCTTGTTGGTATGCTCCCCTTCAACTGAACTATCATTTTCCAATTTTAATCCCTCTTTAAAATTTTTTCATTATTAGTCAAATTTATAAAAGAACAATTTATTTTTCGAGACGTTTATCTTAATAAAGGAATTTAAACAAATATAAAACTTAGTCATTAACGATTGGTAAGGAAAAGAAAAACGTTGAACCCAGGTTTCTTCCCTTAGATTTAACCCAAATTTTCCCTCCATGTAATTCGATTATCCTTTTACTAATGTATAAACTAAGTCCAGTACCATCTATTACAACATCTACTCCTTTCCCATATCTCTCAATTTTCCCAAATGGTTTGAATAATTGTCTTACTTCCTTTTTAAGTAATCCAATTCCATTATCTTTTACTGAAATTATATAAAAATCCTCTTCAATTATAGAACGAACTTCAATTTTCCCACCTGAAGGTGTGTTATTAATTGCATTCTCCAATAAGCTTTCAAATACTCTATGTATAGTACCTTTATCAAAATTTGTTATCAAGATATTGTTAACGTTTAGGATAACTGATTGATTCCTAAATTTTATGATGCGATCCAAATGTTTCACACAATCCCGAAATAATAACGCTAAATCTTCTTTGTAAACATTGATTTGCAAAATATCTTTTTCTAAGTATGCTGTATCGATCAGGGAACGTATGGTTCGAGTAAGATAGTAGGATTTTTTGTTGATTATCTCCAAATACTCTATCAAATCTGGATCAAGTTTACCTTTGTATTTATGGAGTATGATATCTGTAAATCCTAGAATAGAAATTAAAGGAGTTTGTAATTCATGAGAAGTTCTATTCATCAAATTTGTTTTAAATTCGTTTATTTCTTTTAACCTTAAATTCTGTTCCCTTAATTTTTTTTCATATTCAAATTTTTGTGTAACATCTATAAATGTTCCTTCAATATTAGTAGGGTTGCCATTCATATCCCTGACTAAATGAGAATTTAATTCTATAAAAATGCCTTCACCATTTTTCTTCTTCACTCTCGCGATAAAATTCTCAATAGAACCGTTTTTCAAAATTTGTTCCATATAATGCTTGAATTCAATAGGATTAACCCAAAAATCCTTTCCAATCTTCCCAATAAAATTTTCAGAAACGTTATAACCCCCGATTTTATTGAAGGCAGAATTATGAAAAATTAATTTTCCATCCATTCCTATATTAAAATATCCAACATCCAATTCAGAAATCATTTTTCTAAATTTTTGTTCAGATTCTTTTAATTCTTTTGTCCTTTCAATTACTTTTTTTTCCAATTCATTGCTTAAATGTTTATATTTTTGTTCTGATTTTTCCAAAGCTTCTTCTGCTTTCTTATGTTCGGTAATATCCATGTGTTGACTCACTAAAGCAGTTATTTTACCATTTTGGAATACGGGACTATGCCAAACGTCAAAGTATCGAGTATCACCTTTTTTTGTTTTATATTTTGTTGTATATGTAATTGGCTCGCCTGTTTCCCAAACAGAATCACGATAATCTATTGCAAGTTGGCGCTCCTTTTGTGGTATATAGTTGTATGCTGGAGTGCCAATAACTTCTTCCTTTGAAAGATCGGGAACCGTGCGATTAATAAAGAGAATTTTATGTTCCCTATCACACAACATAATATGAGCAGGTGAGTTCTCACTAAGAGCCCTCCATTTTTCTTCGGATTCTTTTAATTCTTGTTCTACTACTTTACGCTCTGTAATGTCTCGAACAACACTAATTATTGTTTGTTTTCCCCCAAAATTAAAAACACGAGAATTAATTTCAACAGGAATGATGATTCCATCTTTTGTTATATGTTCAGCTTCTATCATGAGTTCCCCTTTTTCCTGAAGAGCTTTTATATTAGCTTGTAGATCAATTTTAAATCCTGGAGGAATAATATCTTTAGGAGCCAATTTCAATAATTTTTTTCTGGTATAACCCAATTTTTCGCAAGCTGTTTGATTTACTTCAATAAATTGGCTACCTCTGTCATGAATAAAAATCGCATCATTAGTATTTTCAAATAGGGCTTTAAATTTTTCTTCAGATTCTTTTAATTTTCGTTCTGTTTTTTTTCTTTCAGTGATATCACGCCAAATTGATTGAAAATATTTTTTCCCTGATAATTCAATTACTTTAGCAATTACATGAATATCTTTGATATCTCCATTTTTAGTTCGCAATTTTGTCTCAAAATCGTCTCTTCCCTGTTGTAATACTTTTTGGACGTGAGCTCTCGCATCTGAAGGATCTTCAATTACATCATAATCGGCTACCTTTAATTCAGCAAATTCTTCTCTAGAATAGCCCAATATATCACAAATTGCAATATTGAATTCAACTGCCCTTGTCGTTTCGAGATCTAAAATAATAATCCCATCAGGGGATTGTTCGAAGGTTGTACGATAACGAAGTTCTGTTTCTTTTAATTTTCGTTCCAAAGCAATTTGTTCCATACTTTTGAAAGACTCCCATTTACCTTCTCGCCTAATTAGCGCAAATTGATGATTTTGGATAACATCTAACAATTCAAATGACCCACATTTCTCTAATGAATAAGTACAGATTGCCATCATCTGAAAATTTCCAATAACATTATTAATTTCTTCTTCATAATCCCTAAAATCCTTCCAATCTTTATCTTCGAGCCAAGCAGTATTTCCAGTTACTCGTAACCCTTCGAAACCATTTTCTATAGCGTTCTCTATTTTTTCAACCCAGCCATTTAGAACTCGGTCTAAATCGAACACACCATCCCTAAGATACCATTCGGTGTAATGAACGATTTCTATTTGCTTTTTTTTAAAATACTCATCAAAATTAGGCATAGCCCCTCTAATAGCCCTCTCTGCTTCTTTTTCGTTTAGTGGTTCAGAAGTTACCCACATACAATATTCATTATTTTCTAAACCAGCTTTAAAATAAGGCACCAGAATATCGATAAGATCTTCTTTTGTTTGATAAAAAAGGCAAAAATGAGTACCCCAAGAAGTTTTTCCTATAATGTCAATTCCCGAATTTCTTATTTTAGATTCCATATTACTCACACAAATCTTTTTTACTCTTATTTTTTGGATTGGAAATCTTTTAAAAAAATAGAAAAATAAATATTTTTTAATAACACTTATGAAAAAACTTTGTTTTAATCTTTTTCAAAAAAAAAGTATTAAAAAGACCGGATTATATGTTAATTGGTTAATATCAGATTTACTAAAATTAGCTTCTAAATAAAGAATTTATAACTAAAAATTAATTTTAGACCTTTCATATATTTAATAATGGAGGAAATACAAGTAAAACTACTAAATAAAGTTGAATCTGCTTCTAAAGTCGTTTTTATGGGCATTGGAGAAGAGAAATTATCAGATGACGCTGTCGGAATTTATATTATTACTGAACTTCTACGATTTTCAAATGAAAAGTTTTTATTTCTTAACGGAGGCATAGATCCAATGAGTAGAATTGATGATATTGTTGATTTTGGAGCATCTCATCTTGTTCTTTTGGACACATGCACGTTGAATAAACCTCCTGGTACTGTTGCTATAATTGAACGTGAAAATATTAAGAAATATGTCCCAATTTCCTCTCACACTATCCCGGTTCATGTTGTAATTGATTTATTGATCGACAAACTACCCACAATGAATGTTTTTATGATAGGTTTTGTACCTGAGAGTCTCGAAGGGTTCACAGAATTAAAACTTTATAGAGAAGATGATTATTCACTGGAAGAGCGAAATGAGAATAGAGAACTTCCATTTTTTGACTTTAATCTTACAGAAACAATTCAAAAAGCAGCGGATCAGATTATAGAAATTATAAAAGAGATTATGGAGAAGTTATAGAAATTTAATTTTTTCTCTCTGAGATTTTTGAAATGTTTTCCACAATTATTTCAATTACCTTAGTAATATTAAATTGTTCTTCATATTTCAAATCTCTTTTTAGAGAATTTAAGAATACTACAACTCTATCTGCTTCTCTAATCTTCCTGATATAATCTGAACCCTTTTTATTAAGTGAACCTCCCCATGCCATCTCATGCACCTAATTATATTCACATACGTCTTTACAGTAAATATACTTAGCTATTACTTTTGTAATTCACTAAATTGATAATTAGATCCCCTTTTATTTAACATCCTTCTTTTTTTTGTTCTGAGAAAAGTTTAATATAAAATTATTATATTGTTGAGAAAATTTATTAGAATTAAGATTTATTAATATAGTATATGGGAAATTCTGAAGAAGCGGCACGTTGGTTAAAACAAGCTAAAATCGATTTTGAAAATGCTCAAAATAATCTCAATTTCAAGTCATTTGAACTAGTCTGTTTTTTATGCCATCAAGTAGCAGAGAAGTCCTTAAAAAGTATATTATACAACATTGGTTTAAGACCTTTTGGTCATTCCCTCAAGGATCTTGTAAATGAAATCAATAATAATAAAGATCAAATAGACGTAGAAGTTCCATTGGAATGTGCCATTGAATTGGATAAACATTACATTGCTACGCGATATCCGGATGCTTTCGTTTCTGGAATACCCCATGATTATTATTCCGAGAAAAATGCGAATGATTGTTTAAAATGGAGCAAAAAAATATTATCCTTAGCGGAAAACTACTTGAAAAACATAAAAGACAATTAAAGGAATTACAGAACTTCGTATATAAGATAAAATCGATTTTCAAAGATAAATTAGTTTCTGTAATTTTAATTGGTTCAAGGGCACGCTTAGACTTTAATATTAGGAGTGATATTGATCTTATTTTAGTAGGACAGTGGTCTAATTATGTTTTATTTGATAGAATAGATGAAATTAAAGATAAAGTAGATCTCCCTCTTTTACCAATCGATTTTTTTCTCTACAAACCAGATGAAATTTTAAAGCTCATAGATCGGGGGAATCCAATGATTTTACAAGGATTTGTGGAAGGAAATTGTCTTTTAAATGATAATTATTACCAAACTATTCAAAAAATTATTTTAAAAATGATATCAAACGGAAAACTTTCAAAAGAAAAAAATCTATGGAAAGTTCATAAATAAGAAGCTTAATACAACAACAATTCAAGATTGTTTTTTATCGAAATTCTCAGTACCCTTACATCTGCTTCTTTTTTACTCTAGGCAAGTAAAATTTTATAGAAAATAAATCGTATCTAACTAAAAAAATCTCAACATTCAATTTGAAACTTTTCTTGGAAATTTGTTGGGAATTAAAATTGTTTAATATGCATAATTTTATTTACCCTTTCATTAAAATAATATCCCAATTTTGAAATTTAATAAATAATTTTAAAAATTTTAATAAGATCTTGTATATTTTGATACTTCTAATAGTGGGTTTCTGTGTAAAAATTTTATAAAGATTCCTTTGATAAAAATAACTAATTATTTGATTTAATAGTTAAAGGTTTGAATATTAGATTTTAACCTTACTAAAAAAATAGTGATTCAGATGGTTATGCAAACAAATATTACAGAAATGTTAGGAATAAAACACCCTATTTTAAGCGCACCTATGGGACCTTTTTATACCACTAAATTAACAGTTGCAGTATCAGAAGCAGGTGGTTTAGGAGTTCTTAGCCATATCACTTTACATGGAACCGTAAGTTTAGAAGAAATGAAAAAAAGTATGGAATATGTCGTCGAACATACCGATAAACCTTTTGGGTTCAATATTAGAACGGCTAGATTACAACCCGATGCCGTAAAGCTTTGTAGACAGATTCCTAGATTTATAATGGAAAATCAGAGAATAAAAGAACAGTGCGTGTATTTGATAACAAGTGCGGGCTCACCAAGATTGATCTACAACAAACATTTTGAAAAATTGAAAGAAAGTGGTTCAAATATAAAACATTTCCATGTGGCACCGTCCTTATATCATGCCCAAAAATTAATTAAAAATGGAGTTGACGGGTTAGTAGTTACAGGAGGGGAAGGAGGAGGACATCAGTCATACGATAATATTAGCACATTAATTTTACTACAACAGATAATAAAAGAATTACCAGACATTCCTATTATTGCTTCTGGAGGGTACGCTACTGGTGAAGGATTAGCTTCTGCAATATCTATGGGTGCAGGAGCAATCGCAATGGGTTCTAGATTTATTTCATCAAAAGAATGTGATTTTAACGATAAATATAAAAATATCGTGGTTAATTCAAGTGTAACTGATACTGAGCTAAAAACCGGGATTTTTGGACCCGCAAGAGTATGGAAGAAAAAAGGATCTGAAAAACAGAACCTTGTTTCGAGTAAGAAAGAAAAACAAGCTGAAGAAACTTCTATAACAAAAGTAGCGCAAGACTTAGCAAAACTCGAAGAAGCTTATAAAGGAAATGTGGAAGAAGGGACAGTTTATCTCGGCCAGAGTGTTGGACTAATAAAAAGTATAGAAAGTGTGTCAGATATAATTAACACTATAGTAAATGATGCTGAAGAATGTTTAACAGCAGCGTATAAAACTATAAAGAGACAAGTCTTAGTCGAGCCAATAATTTAAATAGAACTTCTTTTTCATCAACAAATTAATTTTTAATTTTTAACTATTTTTATTTCCATTGATTAACATTTTAAACTAAGCTTTAAAAGATACTATACAGTTTCATTTAAGAATAAATATCTCAGCGGAAGTTTAATATTGAAAAATTTGATTTAAGCTAATTGTAAATTGGAGGGGGCCTTCTTCATTAAATTTTAAAATATTAACAATGTTATTAAATAATAGCAATCATCTTTTACTTCATTCTAAAATTAAAAATATAGAATAGATGTGGAATATAAAGATGATGAATCGAATAAATATAGAAGTATTTAAAGAAACTATAGAAAAATCTACAAATGATCCCTCCAGTAGCTTAAAAAAATTAGAAATTGAAGATAATTGGAGATTAAATGAGCATACTGGACCTCACTTGTAAACAAAATTAAAAAATGAAAAAGCCAGATAAATTCTAATTC
>CAZRBD010000151.1:0-9436 GCA_964598265.1 uncultured archaeon | reverse complement strand
ATTATAAACTAATTAAAGCTTGTTTATAATTAAATACATTAAAATTCTTGTATTTGATAACTATTATAATTTTGGTGATCAAATAAAGCTTTATCTGTTATTTTGGTGGCGTTAAATTTTCTACTTGAATTTCATTCTCAGAAAGTTTCTTAAATCGCTTAATTTGGTTTTGAATTGCTATTTCTTCTTTTTTTTCTAATTCCTCATCATCTAACGTAATTTTATTAAGTTCATCTTCAGATAATGGCTTTAATATATCTTTAATATTGAAATCAGAATTATTTTCTTTGTTGGATTTAAAAATCGATTTCATTTCTTTAATCACCATTAGTGTACTGGATGTTATTCGCCCCTGCATTAAAATTGGCTTCGTAGGCTCTTTAATTCTCTCAATTCCCGATTCTAATGATCTAATCATTGGAGTTCGGGGTATATATTGACTATAATTATAAGAATTGTGAACCATCGTTGAGGATAAATTCTTTAATTCTTGTTCTATCCTTATTAAAGTTTTGTTACCTTCACTTATTAATGACATTAGAGAATCATTGTTAGAAACTACTTCAAATTGCTTTTTCTCATAGATCACCGTTTGTCTCTCCACGCTTTCGTGAATAATTGTTTTTATATTTTGAAATCTTCCTTCTGGTGTTATGGTGCTTCTAACGTGTTTCGTTAAAGCTAAATTCTCATATTCTAAACCGGAATAACAATCTTCATTGAAGTTAATATTAGCTATTTTAAAACTTTGAGTTAATTGATATTTAAATCGCTCACCAGAATATAAAAAAATTGTAATTCGTAAGATTTTAATTTGAAGATCATCAAAATTAATCAACTCATCTAATTCAAATGAAACTGATAGCGATTCTGCCGAGTGATAAAGATTTTTAACGGAAATGAAATCAGGAGGGTTTTTATAATATATTTCTTGTTTTAAACATTTAGAAATTTCAAATTGTAAGGTTACTCGTTTTATTTTTTTAGGAAGAAATAACTGTTTTTCTTTTTCATCCTTCTTAAATTCTAAAAATAAATTATTTTGATCGCCCCATAAAATTTGGAACAATTCCATCTTAAGTGTAAACCTTTGACTTTTTAGATTGAAACTTACAATTGATCTTACAACTAAAATTCAATATTCAATTTAAAATATAACGACATCATTGGTTTAATAATTTTTTCGCATCGGAGGTTTAATTTTTTAATTAATTTCTTTAATAGAACCTAACCAACCATTTTCAAATCCGATAAATAGTAAACAGGCCTTTGTAAGCTATTTGTGAAATATGTTATCTCCTCTTTAGAGTGATCACCAACATAATTTTCCACATCTATAACTAAAATTGCCTCTTGATGGATCAACTTCTTTAAAGCAATTTCTTGTAATTTTTTCCATTCTGTGGTTGAGAATCTTTCTTTATTTAATAAACCATCAATAGAACAAATAGAAGCTAGTTTATCATGATTTATTTGTAAAATCGACTCAATTTTTATAAAGTAATCCTTGAATCTTGTTGAACCAACTAAAAAAATCTTAGTTTCTTTTATCAGCGAGAAATTATAAACCTTAAACTTATCCAAGAAATTATTATTTAATCGATTTTTTTCCATACTATAGAGAGACTTCAATTTTTTTTTAAATATTACTTATGAAATTAAATAATGTTCATTTAGAAGAAAATTTAGAGTTTTTAAGGAAGATTGACTCTAAGTTCATTGATTTAATTTATATTGATCCTCCTTTTTTTAGTGGTGTAGATTATAAGGAGTTTTCTGATTTATGGAATTCATTGGATGATTATACTGATTTTATGACAGAAAGGTGTAGAGAAATATATCGAGTTCTTAAAGATACTGGAAGTTTTTATTGCCACTGCGATCCGAGTGCTGTTTTTGATCTAAAACACTTATTAGATGAAATATTTGGGAGGAAATTTTTTCGAAGGGAAATTATTTGGAATGGAGGGAGCGTTTCTGGGTTTAAAAGCCAGATTAAAGGATGGGTTAGACAACATGATAATATTTTGTATTACACTAAATCAAATTTGTTTACTTTTAATAAGCAGTTTACTCCCTATAAGGAAAATTATATTAAAAAAATGTTCCGATATACAGATAATGAAGGGCGCCTTTACAGAAAAAGACGTGGTGGAAGACAATATTTAGACGAAAAACCAGGGAATGCTTTAGGAGATGTATGGAATGATATATATTCTTTTCAAACAATCACGAGATCTAAGGAATATGTTGGTTACCCTACTCAAAAACCTGAAAAACTTCTTGAACGCATTATCTTAGCTTCATCTAATGAAAGTGATCTAATTGCAGATTTTTTTTGTGGTGCGGGAACAACCTTAGCAGTTGCTCAAAAACTCAAAAGAAATTGGATTGGGGTGGACAATAACCCAAAAGCTATTCAGTTATGCAAAAACAGATTAAATCTTAAGTAAATCAATATTTTATTTTCCTATCCCTATTTTATCAATAAGATTACGGATATAACTGTCCTATATGCCATTGTAACGCTTATTATGACTCAATTTGCATTCACAAAAGCCAATGCAAATATAGTAGTACCTTGTTTCACATCGATAAGTATAGTAATTGCAGTTTTGGGTAGTTATATCTCCTTAAATGAGATTATAATTTTAAGACCAATAGTTGAGATAATTGAAATTCTATTTGACGTTATTCTCTTGACAAATTATACTTCAAAATATAAATAACAAGGAGAATAGTTAATGCTTTTCAATCATTATCGTCTCAATTCCAATCCATCTTTTTGCTTCTTCGAGATTTCTTACAATTTTTCTCTTAGGGGATTCGGCTCTTTTTAATAAAATTTGAATTTCTTTATCTAAAAGAATATTTGTTGTAATTATCCAAGCGGATTTCTCTAATTTTTCATTGTTTTTTTTTAGAAAATTCAAAATATCTTCGAATGATTTAAGATTAAGTAAAATAAAATCCGCTCCATCAACAATTACAGAAATTCGATCAAAATTTTCTATTTGTTTTCCAAATTCTTTAAGAAAGTTTTCCGTTACCGAGGGGGGAAAGGTGCCTAATACCTTTATATAAAAATGATTGCTTCCTATTTTCTCAATTCGAAACATAGTTTAAAAATTGATTTTTAATTTTGTTATTGTGTTATTAATTATATTTAACACAATATTATATTTTCTTTATTGTGGATCAAGTTTTAATTTCATCAATATCCAAAATATATATAAGAAAGATTTTCTCTTTAACTGACCAAGTTTTATATTAAAAAAACCATTTAGGATAATAATAATTAAGCAAAAAAGCCAGAATAAATATTTGGAAAAATAAACATGAAAATTATGAAATTCAATCGTTTCCTATAGTTAGAATTACTGTCGTTGATTTAATTTCACAAGCTAAATAAAAATAATATTCACAAATTAACAGAGATCTATGGGTTTGTCAACAAAATCATCGTTAGAATTTTTCTCCTTATAATGTAACTCATATATGAAGTTTTTAAGTTTTTCAAAAGTTATCTTACGGTTATTAACACTCATATCTTCCGATAAATTTAGTTTTCTTAGATATTCCAAATCTTTCTTATAATCTAATCTCTTTATTTCAGTTTCATTTGATTTCAAATAATTAGTAGTTAAAATTTTTTTATTGTTTCTATCAATCTCTTCTGAAGTTAAATAGTTCCTTTTTATATGAGGTACCCACAGTAGGAATGGTCTCTTTATTGAATTCACACGAATAAGACATTCTCCTTGTTCTAGGATTGAGAGATAATCTTCATGTTCTTCTTCAAGATTCAATAACTCACACATTAATTGTTTCTGCATACGGTTCTTAAAAGTTACAAGAACACCACAATTAGCTAAGATTTCGTCACTAATTTGAGGTCTTGTCGCAATTGTGATTAAACATTCACCAGTACCCCTCAATAAAAGAGCTATATCTTCCAAATAGGTTGATAACTTTGATTGATTAGTAACACTTTTTGGTACAAAATATTGGGCATCTTCAATAAGTGTTATATGCCGTATTGTTTTATAATCCTTCGAACCTTGTTCTAAATTACTATCCCACAAGTACTTCAAAACCATATTAAGAAAAAAAAGAGCGTCTTCCTTTTCCCCTCCTAATCTAATAATAGAACTCAGATCAAAAAGCACATTTCTCGTTAAAAGATCTTTTATTTTTAAATCAGTTTTTGTACCAAAAATAACTCGTAATGGTCCCAGGGAAAATCTTCTGATTCTGTTTGTGATGCTAGTTATAGTTTGATGCAAGAAAGGGATTTTATTCTTTTGATTTTCTAAATAAATCTTACATTGGCTAAAAAAATCATCCCAATTTCGGCGATTTTCATTTTTACAGGCTATCTTTAATATATCTATCAATACTTTTTCCATTTGAGGTGAATAATCAGATTCATCATCTAAAAACTGTCCACTTTTTAGGATATCAAAAATTCTTTCAGCGTGAATCTCTGGATTTGAGCCTTCAGGATCAAATATATTTATAGAAAAATTCTCTCCTGGTTTAATAATTAATAAATCTTTTATTACATCTTGCAAATACTGATACTCTCCTTTAAATTCAACGAGTAAAATAGGGATTTTGTACCTTTTATTAAAATTTAAAAGAAAATTTTGAATAAAATTACTCTTACCCGAGCCTGTAGCTCCACATACAAACATGTGCCTTTCGAGATCGTTAATTGAGAGGAAAAATTTATGTTTCTTTCTACGTTTATTCATCACTCTCCCTATCTCAATTTTACCAAGGCGAGATTTGAATAACGATGGGCATTTAAGCTCTATCACATCTTGATCTCTAATAAATAATGAGTATATGAATAGAAACGGGGAAAAGAAAGAAATTATATAAATTAAATTTGATATAATGGTGTCTTTTAGGGGGCTTAGTATACTTATTTTTAGATATACATCGTACCTTAAGATAAACTCTATAAGAGAGATTAAAATTAAAAAGCCAATTAACAATTTTAACTTACGTACTTTATATTCTTTCTTTTTAAAAATTAAGATTATTATATTAAGGATAAATAATCCAAATATGAAAAGAAGAAAATTTTGGGCAGAGCTCATTCGTTTCGAGTTTAATCATAAATTATTTATAACTTTTTTAAACTGAACTAAATATAGTTATCTCAGTCTATAATGAAAGTGGGAACTGAGGGATTTGAACCCCCGACCGACAGGTGTCCGCAGTACAGCTTTTGCTTGTAGGATCTGGAGCCTGCTGTGCCACCGAGCTACACCAAGTCCCCGATGTAAAGTTAATTTATAAAAGAATTTATGAAATTTATATCTTTTTCTAAATTTGCCAAGCGTTGTGTAAAAATTAATAAGAAAGTTTTAGACAGTTGGCGTTTTACAATAAGGACAAATTTTGATAACTTTGTCGATTTTCTCTCCACATGCGAAACAAACCTTCTTATTGGCGTTATAAAGGATTTTTTCATCATCCTCTTTTATTTTGCTTATCTCAGTTTTAGTTTTATTTTTATCTTGCATAGAAAGTTGATATTGATCTTTGAATTAAATTTAATTACGAATATTGGTAATGAACTTAATAAGAAATTGGAGTCCGATTTTTAAGAGGAGAATTAGATGACAAAATTTAAGAGTTTGAATGTTTTTATATATTCATACTAGATATTTTCGTATCTGAATAAAATATAAAAAATCAAGAAATGAGTAGATAAAAAATGCCTGGTTCACATGGTTCACTAACAAAAGCTGGAAAAGTACGACAACAAACTCCTCAAATATCAAGAACAGGAGTTAATTCTCGAAAGAAAAAGCCTCCAAGAATGAGATATCGAGAATTATATGTGTCTAGAATTGTAAAGGGTCGTTTTGGAGGTCAACAAGAAAGTCTTGGGGCAAAAAGAGCTCGATTTTCAAGAAAATAAAATTTTTATTCACTTACTCCTATAGTCTGAAGTTGTTTCCTTAGTTTTTGACTCTGCTTAAGATAAATTTGAGTTTTTTCACGGTTTACTTGAAAAGTGTTAAAGTAATCAATCATTAATAAATTCCATCTTATCGCTCTCCTTATACTACCTATTTCTCTTAGAGTAAGATTATCTTCTACTTTCTTCAGTAAATACATAGCTTTTTTTCCATCTTTTCTATAGTGAATATAAAATTCTGATAATTCAAGGACTATATCTATTAAGGTTTTGTAATAACTTTTATTTGTAAAATCCAATCCTACAGTGTTTACCCCTATTCTTAAAAATTTTTGAGCTTGGGAATAATTTCCTTGATTTTTAAATGTAATAGCCCGATGTAGATAATAGTGCAATTTTACCTTAGGTACATCATTTCCTATTTGAACAGTTTTTTTGAAGTAATTTCGAGATTCAACTGTTCTATTTTTTTTTAAATAAATTAATCCTATATAGAGATATGTCATCCCTAAAAATCCTTCTTTATCTATTGCGACTTCTTCTTTTTCTAAAAAACTTATAATAATATTGAAGTGTTCTAAAGCTTTAATTAAGTCATCTCTTTTATAATATGAAAGTCCTAATTTATAATGAATTCTTAGTATAAATTCTATTGGGATCTCTCCAGATTTTGCCACGCTTAAAGCATTTCGTAAATAATTTAGAGCAATGTCATTTTGATTTAAAATTCGGGCAATTTTCCTCAACTTAAGCAGAATAGAAACAACTACCTTTTTCTGTTGATTCTTATTAAAAATTTTTAAAGATTCATTTAGTCTATGTGTTGCTTCTTCAAATCTATAATTTTTTATTAGATCTTCTGCTTCGGTGTATTGATTTATTGATTCAATAACTTCAAAATTGGAGGGGGGTTTATTAAAAAGATCATTATGAATTGAGAACAATTCTTTTGCTATCGAACTTTCATAAAACATAGCAGTAAAAGCTAAATTACACTGTTCTTTAATAAAACTTTTATTGTTATAGGTAAATTCCTTAACTGGGCGAAATTTAATTAATTCACTATAATCTGTTTCACTGTTACCGATAAGTTCAATAATTGATTTAAGTATCAATCTTGAGAAATTAATCCAGTTTTCCATGATGATTTCTAACTTAAACTCAGAATTTTCCTCAAATAACTCATTTAATATATATGGAGTATAACTGTCAAACATAGATCTGACATAAAATTTATTATAACTAAAGTCTTTGTAATAGGAAAAATAACCCTTCTCTAAAATAAAAAAGTCATCAAATTCATCGTTATTAGAAAAAATTAAGGTTTCTGGAACTCGAATTTTAGGAACCCCATATTTTAATTCCCAAGGTATTTTAAAACTAGGTTCTAAACCAACATTTTTAAGTGTCTCTCCTATTGCATTAATTTTATGCTTTGAAAAACCTTTTAATTTATCTCTCTTGTTCATTAATGAAATTCTAATACGATTTAGCCATGTACTTTCATTTTCTTTACGTATAATGTCAGGTATCAGTAGATTTAATAAATCTATTAGCTGTTTCTCTTTTCCCTTCAAAGGAAATTCATGTTCTAAAGTTAAGGAAATAGCTAAATTCCTCAATGCTTTCATAAAATAAAGAATAATACGATAAGTTGTTCGATTTAAATTCCAGAATTGAAAGGCTAAAGATACTCTGAAACTCACAACTTCAAAGGGAACATTTAATCTTAATGGTAAAGTAATGGGATACTTAATCGTGAAAAGAACTAATTTTTCCTTTTTTAGGCTATACCGGAAATAATTTTCAATTGTACTTTCAATTTTCCAGCCATTTTTCTCTATGAATTCTCTTAAATTCACGATTTCCTTAGAAGAAAAAGGGTTTATTGACATGGTAAGTTAAAAAACTCAGAGAACTTATACAATCTTAAATAACTAATAGTGATTCTAAATATTAAATTTTGTATCAACCTAAATAAAGATTTAATAACTAGAACTTACTTGTAAGATTTGTATTATATGGATTTATCCGCATTTAATAAAGAATTAGGTATTAAAATCGCAAGGGCTAAAGCATTAGAAAGAAAAGATATGGTTAATGCTGCAATAGCCGTATGGCTAGAAATTTCCGAGATGGCACTCAAGTTTTCAAAATCTCGAAATTTAGATGCTTTATTCAAAAATATGATTATTAACAGGACTCAAGGAATTTTTCAACATGTAAAGAACTTAAAAGCAAGTCAGCATGAGGAAGAGCAGATTTTTGATGACGTACAGCCTCAAGAAGAAACACCACTTGTTGAACCTCCACATGAAATTGTAAAACCTGGAAAATCAGGGATCTCAAAGCATGATACCCCTGAAAATAATCAAAGTGATTCACTGGTAACTGATTATAATATTGTTGAGAATTCAGAATTAAAAAATATTCCCAAAGGCTTTAATGAAATTCAAGTACCTGAAGAGTTCAAAATAATTACTCCTCACGATGATAATTATGTGAAGAAAATGTTGAGCCAAGTAGAAAAAAGAAATGTTTCTATTCCTAAAAAAGAAGGAATTAAAGATGAGGAATTTCATCCCTCAAATGAAAGATTCGAATTTGATCAACCTGAGAATGTCAAAATTTTGATATGTTTTGCATGTGGAACTGAAAATTCCATTGATACCAAAATTTGTAAAAGCTGTGGAACTAAACTAGTTTAGAAATTATTTTCACTATTTTCTATTTACCTAGAGTTCCTTATTTTTTCGTACTTTTCTATTGATTTAGCTCTCCACACTGAACCCCATTTTTTGAAGCCTGATTTGACGTATTTCTCTCTTTTATAAAAATTATAACTTACCCAGTTAAAGAGTATAAAAAATCGTTTAGCTCCACTTTTCTGAGTTAAATTCTTTGATTTCACACCTAAATCATTTCGAAGATAATCAACTAATTTTCCTTCAACAGCATCTTGTAACTTTCCTTCAACAATCGCATCTTCATAATTAATACCTTCTTCTAAAAAATAGTTCCGCACTTGATCAAAGATATTTCCCCTACAAAGATGTATCATTTCAGTCCCTGCCTTCTGGAAGTTCAAATTTCTTAATCCTTCTTTTACTAAATCTACAGTATGTTTGTAGGGCTCTTTATTTTTCCAATTTTCACCCTGGAATAAAGCTAACGGTAGGGTTTTAATAATTAATTCTCCAGAATTTTTTCTTAAAAGGCCAATGAAAGCATCTCCCACTAAATCCCCTGTTCCTGAGTCATCTATTTCAATTGTCATTATCAATCGTTAGTTTTTATCCTATTTGATTGTATAAAAGTTTTATAAAATATCAAATTTCTTTAATTAAATCTATATGATTGTTTATATGAAATTAACTTAAAACTAAAAAAATCATAAATTTTCTTGATGATAACAAAATGAATATCGAAATGTTAATAATTGGAAATGAAATCTTGATAGGTAAAACTCAAGATACTAATTCAAAATGGATGACTAAA
>CAZRBD010000150.1:5313-9500 GCA_964598265.1 uncultured archaeon | reverse complement strand
ATGTTTTAAGATTAGTCGGGGAATAGCAAAGTAATTAAAAAAATTATTGGAATTTTAGGAATATCAAGTACTTTAGCAATAGCGATACGATGTTTTCCATTAATAAATAGGAAATTTCCGTTTCTATCAATTCCAACAACAACCTCATCAAAAATTGGCTTCCAATCTAATTTAGTAAAACGTTCTTTTATTGTATATAATTCATTTTGTAATCTATAGCCCAATTTTTTAATTTCATTAAATAGAAGATCAGTATTACTGAGATACTTATCTCTTACTTCTTTATTTTTAAAAGTCCATATCTTTGCTCCTTTAGGTTGGCTGGATGGGATTAGATTATAAATATCGGTTACTTCCCAGTTCTTTCCTTCTAAAAATCTCTGCCTAATAGCAGGATAAATTAATAATTGATCAATTGGTTTTTTTGTCAGATCCCAATCTCCACTTCTAATCCTATTAGATTTGTTCCATTTGAAGAAAAGACGATTTTGAATGAAATATTGAATTTTCTCAGGGGACACCCAAGATACTTTATTAAAATTGATTTTACCGAATTTCTTCCAATATTTTATCTTAAGGTTTGTAGTATCTAACAGCAGTTTAAGATAATAAAGGATACGAATTCCAATAAATAAGACTTTACCTATATTTGGGTTGTTTTTATTAATATTAGAAAGACGTCGTGTAGTTTTAGAAGTTTTCATCAAAGTCATCAGTATCCAAAGTGAAATTTAAATTTTAGAATTATTTCTTTTTTGCCTTTCTCTAGGTTTATGAATTTTATCATATTTCTCAGCTTGTAATTATTAAAAAATCTAAACATCTCATGGATATGATTTTTTTTAACTTTCAATTTGATCGAAATAATGATGAAAAAAATATTTAATTACTTAATATTTCTTATGACAATAATTCGATGATTTTTAATAAATTGTGAATTGAGTAATTCGAATAATAATAATTGTAATAAAAAAATTAAGTTAGCTGTACCGAAATTGCAGTCTGGATCAATTTATTAACAAAAATTAGTGTTTAAATAAAGCACAGTATATAGGAAAAATAATAGAAGATCAATTATTAAATAAATTCACATTCAATAATGTTTAACTAAGTTAATCGATTATAAATCCTTAAATTACTATGATTATTAGAAGAATAATAAACCAGACAAAAGACCTTATTTTTGATCTTAATGATATATTTCCATTAATAGGGATCCCTCTAATATATGGGTGGCGCCTAGTTCATAATCTTAAGTTTATAATAGGAAAAAAAACTTTAGAAACAAATTGGCAATTGAAATATAGTCTTGAGAGGAAAAATTTTAACAAAATATATTCGATTAAACCTAATAAAATTCAATATTGCCTAGCAAATAAATTTAACAACTGGAATAAAAATTCCGAAATATTGGAAGGGAGATGGAATCGAAGCAAAATTCTCTTTGAAGAATTGCCAATATATAAAGCATTTAATGAAAGATTTAAAGACGGTAAAAAATGGGAAGAAATTGATTATTACCATCAATTTTTAAGTCAAATACAGAATGGCATAAAAAAAGGGGGATGTAAAAACAAAGAGGAGCTGGAGGAAAAATTTAGAAAAATGGAATTATTATATAATCGAATAAAAAAAAATAACAACAATTTCAAAAAAACCCTTTATGACCTGAAAAACGAAGAAAAATTAGAAAAGCAAACAATTTGGGAAGATATTATTGTGGTTATTAGCGAGGTTGGTCATTTCTTAGTTGTCAATGGAGAATTTAGTCTTTCAATAGCAAAATTACTTAATCTACCTGAAATTCCAATTAATGTTGTTGCAAGACATCAAAAATGGATAAAATTTAAACGAGGATTACTTTATTATGCACGTTTTGGATCCCTTTACCAAAAACCTACACATCCAGATCTTCAAGAAATTCCTTTTCGTCATGGAGAAGATCGTTTTAACATAATCAAAGAAAATCTTTCACTTTCTCGTGGAACCCTTCTTGATATTGGAACAAATTTAGGATATTTTTGCCATAAATTTGAAGATCTAGGTTTTGATTGTTATGGTGTAGAATCAAATTGGTATCAATTTTATTTTTTAAAACAATTGAAAAAAGCAGAAAATAGAGAGTTTAAGATAATTCACGATTCTATATTTAATTACAAAAAAGATCAAGAGCTGATCTTTGACGTTGTGCTTGGTTTATACATATTTCATCATTTTTTAAAGAGAAAAAACACTTATTTAAATTTAATTAAATTACTAAAAAGATTAAGAGTTAAGGAATTTTTTTTTGGAGCTTATAATCCAAAAGAATTTCGAGGTAAAAAAGTTTATCGTGAATACGAACCAGAAAAATTTGTGGATTTAATACTCACACATTCTTGTTTAAATAAAGCCAAATTGCTTGCAAAATATGAGAATGGTAGAGCCCTATATAAACTGACTCTTTAAAATTTGAATTTTATTGGTACTGTGGAGAAATAAATCTATGTTATTCTAATTTTATAATATTAGAGTTTATTTATCTAACACTTTAAAAATTTCTATTCATTTAATTCTCCAAATTATAAAAATCCTTATAATTCTAATTTTTTTAAAATGAGCATAAAAAACACTTCAAAAGAAAAAAAAAAAGTGACAAGAGAGCAAAAAATTCTTGTCAAAAATTCATTCTATTCATTTATGCATCATTATGGAAATTTTTTTTTCTCATTAATAACTGCTGTGATAATCGCTAGGGTAATCTCAATGGAAGAATGGGGGTTTTTAATTTTGGCTTTATCACTAATAGGGTTCTTTACAATAATTTTAGCCTTCTTACCTCCAAGTTTAGGATTATCTTTAATTTATTATGTATCACGGTTTAAAGCATTAAATCAAAATACAAAGTTGAGATCTTTTGTGAGGACCGCAATGATTTTAAGGGTCCTATTTGTGATTCCAATTTTTTTCCTAAGTATTTTGATATTTACAATTTTTGTAGAATTCTTTAAAATTAATTTGAAAGAAAATTTTTACTTGTTTTATTTATTGGTACCCCTAATTATAATTAATGGGCTTGGAAGTATTTTAGCAGATTTAACACGCGCCCTTAATATGTTTAACATTAATCTCTTCTTGCTCATTATAAAGAATGTTATTTATATTGGTGGTCTTTTATATTTCTTTTTTTATATAGAATCAATCAAGGTAAGTTATATTGCGGTAATTATTCTATTTTCGAGTGTAATACCTTTTATTATTAATTGTTTTATTATATTTTTAAAATTTCAATTTAGTATAAAAAAATCTGAAGAGGAGGGAGAGTCTTTTAAGGAATGCGTCAAAAATATTTATAAATATGGATCTTACTTAAGCATAACTGATGCTCTTAGTGCATTTAGTGTAGAAATAAAAACCCAATTGGTGGGTATTTATGAGATTACCGATATGGTTACAGGATATCATATTGCTAAACGGTATAATAGCGTTTCTGGCTCAGCTATTACACCGCTAAATCGTCCTTTGAGTATATCTCTTACAAAGTTATATAGCAAAGACCAATTTCATCAAATTCAAAAACTTTTTAACAGAATTATTAATTATTCATTATTGCTTTTTCTATTAGTCACAGGTTTTTTATTTTTTATTGCAGATTTTTTTCTGTATTTAATTTATGGAGAACCGTATTTAATTTTTTCTTTACTAGTCAAACTATCATTGATTTCTATTATTTTCAATATACTAGATTCATTCTTAGGAAGTTTTTTATTAGCAAGTAATAAGGTAAAAATTCTCTCAGTTGTAGCTTTAGTTTTTGGGCCCTTACAATTAGCTTTTTTCGCATTTGGTTTAATTTTTTTTGGAATAATTGGAGGTGTTGTTTTCTCGATGATAGCAAATATGATAACTTTGATTAGTTACACAATTATCTTACACAAATTTAATTTAAAATTGGATGTTAAAAAGCTAATACTGCTTTTTTCAATATTTTTTATTTCATTATTTAGTGCTTTAATCTTAGAGACATTAATGTTAAAACATATTTATTTGTCTATTCTAAAAAATTTGAACTTGCTAATTTTTCAATATTTTAATCCATTAAGCTTCGTAGTATTTTTATTTTCATTTATCATTTTAAATATTACTTTTAAATTTATTATTATTTCTTAAATTTATGTTTTAGTATCCTTCTTTTTAATGTATTCTTT
>CAZRBD010000150.1:0-5303 GCA_964598265.1 uncultured archaeon | reverse complement strand
TCTAATTTGTTATGAAGATTCATTCATTAATAAATTCATTCTAAACACAAAATTATTTTTTATGAATTTATAATGTATTTAATTAAAAAATCTTTCATAAATCTTTTTAGTACTTCTGGCAATTGTATTCCAATCAAATTTTCTAATCGATTTTAAATTATTTTGCCCGAGATCCTTAAGTTTTCCTTTACTATCTATTGCTTTTTGTAATGCTTTTAATAATCCATTCTTTTCTTGTGGATTGTACAGGAAAGCACTATTTTCATTTAAAAGTTCAGGTATACACCCCAATCGAGGAGCTATAACAGGTTTACCAAAACTCGTTGCTAATATAACTGTTCCAGATGTAAGTATCCTATTATAGGAAGCTAAAATTATATCAGATGCATTCATGTAGATTTGTACATCATAAGTGGGTATATGTCTGAATTTAAATATTATATTATTATCTCCCTTTGACTTTCTAATTAAGAGTTCTTCAATTTTTTTAAAGGGTTTACCAACTATTAGTAGTTTTATGTTTCCATCATTTTTCAGGCGTAAAAAGTTATCTATAAGATTGTCAATTCTTTTATATGGTCTTATATAACCAAAATGTAAAATTACGAGTTGATTTTTACCTAATGAAAGAATATCTCGTGCCTTTTCCTTAGTTATCTCGTTTTTATAGCCCTTAAGAAAATTTCCATGCGGAATCATATAAATTTTATCCTGTGGAATTTTAAGTTCTTTTTGAACTATTTTTTTAGCTCTATTACAATGTGTTATTATAATATCTGTTTTTTTAGCAAAATGGCTTCTAATAAATTTTTCAAGTCTGGGAAAAAATAACTCATGACTTAACAAATTATGAACAGTCCAGATTATTTTAGTTTGCAAAATATATTTTACGAGATATATATCAATTAAGAAGATAAGTGATTTTAATAATAATTTTAGTTTAAATTTAGTATGAAAACCAGCAAGATTGTGAATAAAATGAAAATGAATGATTTTGCAACCTTTTAATCGTAAAACATTTAAAAAAACCGGAAATGAGGATCGATATTTTTTATACAAGAATATATTAACCTTTTCTTTTAATAGTTCCCCCAATAACAGTATTAAATATTCAAGTTTCACTTTTATATCATACATCATCAATATTTTTTTCATTAATACTCACTAATGTTTAAAAAACTTTTACTTCTATAAAATTTTAACTTTTTGGAATCGTTCCAATAGAAAAAATAGGATCTAATCAATATTATAGAGATATACTAGAATAGTAATTAAATTTTTTTTTCATGTCTTCTACGTATTACATCCTTAAATAAACTTTTATAATATCTCCATAATACATGGAAACAGCTACTTCATTACTAGATTTTATAAAAGACGAGTTCGTTCCTGAACCGAAAGAAATTCCCGAACGAATTCAAAAAGAAATAAAGCTCGATTTAGAGGAGCTATTCTGCCCTTTTTGCGGACATCCGCTCGAGTATTATTATATAAGCAAGGTCAGGCCTCTCATCACCTTAAAATACGACATTTCTTTAAGAGTAGTACATAAAAGATGTGTGAATGAAGGATGCGTTGCAGCAGCAGTAAATAGGAGATTTTATAATCCTTCTTTAGATCTCTGCATGTTACCTAAAAAGATGTATGCCATGGACGTCATTCTTTTAATCGGGTATCTCATTCAACAAGAGAACAAGACGGAAGAAGAGGTGGTAAAATATTTATTGGAAGAGCACGGAATTACCATTAGCCAGCCGAGCGTGAATAATTATAAACGAATAGCCCTGGCGTTAGGCGAAGCGCTCATCATGGGAAACGCAGAAAAAATCAAGAGCGGCTTGGATGATTTATCCTTTCGGGTGTATTCAATAGACGGCTTGAATTCAAACAAGAGTAGGATACTATTCGTGATTCGCGACCTGATTAGCGGGATCATTTTAGGATCAGCGCTTCTTGACAAGCATGATTCCGATACCATCCATGACTTCATGGAAGCCGTGTTTCAAAAGTTCGGAACACCCGATTATATGGTAGGTGATGGCGAGCGTGGACTAATAGGTGCGGTGCGCAAGTATTACAGCCATATCCCGTATCAATACTGTCAGCGCCACTTTTTGGATAATTTAGGGAAAGATCTAATGGAAGCCCTCTATAAAGCGTTAAAAAAAAACTTAATCGGAAAAACGCCCTAAAGCAAGTAAGGGAGCTGAAACAAGCTCTTATAGAGCAGATCGATACCCTTGAAATACCTTCATCCCTTGGACTATTACTACAAAAAATTTTCGACCTTTTAGACATTTCTGAGTCGTTATTATCACGTTCCTCCAAGGATGTTTTTCCCTTCTTTCTTAAACATGTCGGACTCTATCGTCACCTTTTTAATTTTTCTAAAAGCGTGAGCTCAAGCCTCGATTTGGTAAGGTCCTTATCAGGACATGTTTGCGTTGACCTTCAATTTTTAATAGCATGTCTCAATAAGTTAAATAGGAGAATAAGAAGAATCTGTGATGATATCAATATAACCAATATGGTTGGCGAATTGGAGCAAATTTTTGCGGTTTTTCAGGAGATTAGAACGATTCTCGGACAGACGAAAAAAACCGGAACAGAAATTAAAAATGAGATAGCTGCTTTTATTATATCGCTTCAATCTAGCTGTTCTCTCATGGATGTCTACAAGGTTGTGGAAAAACGATTTAGAATGTATAAAAAGGAGCTTTACATTTCTTATGATAATAAATTTGTGCCCCGAACGAATAACGACCTTGAAGATTTCAATAATTGCTTGAAAAGACCCATTAGAAAAGGACAAGGCAGGAAACAATCGTGGTTTTACGTGGAACATCAAGCAGAGTCGGTTGCTTACTATCATAACCTTTTAAACGCCCCGCACGTTGTAGGGGGTGCCGATATCTCGTGGAGTTCCGAAAAAACGCCTCTCGAACGAATTGGCGTGTTAGATATCATTTCTGTGTCCAGTATCATGAATTTAATTAATAGAGAATATCTTTACCGGTGTTTGGTTAAAAACGATAGACTTTATACGGTACATCGTTGGACGAGAAAGATTTTCAAGCATGGGTTAGAAAAGTGCTTGAATTCGCTTGATTTTGAATTGACAGCTCTAATCAAAAATATTATTTCGAAAAATAAATATATTATAGGAGGTGCTACTAGTTCATCATAATAATATTGGATCTAATTAATTTAAAAACTTAGAAAACAAGTTATTTCATTTTTTTTAAGCAAAAAATTAGGAATGTATAAGTTAAATTAAATTTCTTCCAATTTACAACTTTTTCTTGGCAGTTTAATTCAACATTATTACCAAAAACTCTAAAACCATATTTCTTTGCTTTTTCTAATAATATTTCAATAGATTTCTTATCGAATATATAAATCGGATTATTGTATGCTACTAATCCTTTAGTATCAATTTTAGAAATCCAATAATCTGTTGATGTGATTAATAAACCATTTGGCTTTAATATTCTATTCATTTCTCGGAAATATTTGTCTCCATCTACACCATGTTCTATTACACTTAAACAAGTAATAATATCAAAATAATTATCTGGAAATCGACTTTTTGTTAAATCACCTGGAATATATTCAATATTACCTTTTCTTATTCTTTTTTTAAAAATTAGATTTAAAGCAGATAAATGTTTGTAATTAAATTGATATAACCAGTTTAATATAATTGAAAAAAAATCTCCACCAGCATCTAATATTCTTGATGATGGTGAGGAGTTTTGCAGTATAGTTTTTAAAGCGATTAAGGAATCCCAATTTTTCTCTCTTTCTGGATGAAAATTCAAATTAGAATTTTTTATTATTTTTAGAGCTAGTTCTATATCTTCTCTAGATTTTAGTGTAGTATTTGACCATGGTATTTTTATTAGAGGTTTTGGAGTAAACTTTAAACCCTTGATATATTTTAAATATCTTTTATATATGAATGGATTTTTAAGAAGAAGATTTATTTTAAATCTTTTAAGGTAGGCTTTTAATAAGGACCTCATTTTAGAAATAATAGTCTTACTCTTGTTTTTATGTGAATTATAATGATTTAAATACACATGCTTTCCCCAACCAAGATATTGCATATAATCAATATTCGAATAATCATAATTTTTTAATTGGTAATTTACCCATTTTGCCATATGTAAACGACGAATATTCATAACCCCTGCTATTGCATCAATTGCTCCGCCAACATCGACATATACTGCTTGCTTATGTTTCTTTAATCTATATAATAAGGCAGATTTCACATGGCCTATTCCAAGTAAAAAAATATCTGATTTTGAGTTTTTCAATTGTGCTGCAATACTTTTTTCGAGAGAATTGACATCATCAGCGGCAAATTTTTGAGGGATATAAATATAATCATTAAATTTATCAATTCCTAAGTAGTCTCTATATTCTCTGTGTTGCATTAATAGCTCTATTATTTTTAATTTTTCTTTTGCCCCTATTAAACCTATCTTCCCTTTAAAAGTTTTAAAAAACCATTTATTTGCTACTAACCCGTGACCGTATTCAGATGGAAAATCTCTTTTTCTTTCAGGAAACAATTCCTTAAACATCAGATATCTCTTAGGCATTATTTCAGTAATAATATAATCATTTTTTAGAACTCCATCCCAAAATTCCTTGATATTTATATTATTATATGGTTTACTTAAAGCTCTAGCTCCAGGTCTTGCACTCCCAAGCTCTCTTTGTTTTAAAAAATAATAATCTCCATCCCCAAATTTATAAAATGTTACATTTGCTTTTTGATTCACAAGTAAGACTAATAATTCTTTAAACCTTGCCAGATCCTTTTGAAAATCTGGATATATATTCGGATCGTTATAAAAATTTAATTCACTGATATCTTTTGTTCCAGGAATATTATATTGCTCATGATATCGATTAAATTTTTCTAGATAATATTTAAGGTAAGCCGATTCTCTAATATAGTTTCTTTTTGTTTTACTAAAAATGTATTTTACCTTCTCAAAATCAGATTCTATAATTTTTTCGAATGCGAAATTATAAAATATTTTAATATTTACATTACTTTATGTTTTATTAAATTGATTTAAAATATTTATTTTTTTTTTTTTTTTTTTTAATATATATTTAATGAATAATAAAAAAATAATAAAAAAAAAAATAAAAAAATTTAATAATAAGCTTGAGTGATTTAATAGTTATGAAAAACGAGCGAAATAATAACATAAAATGGTTAGGGATTAATTTAACTAAAAAAAGGGTATATTATTTATTGGTTCTTTATATAATTGGCTGGT
>CAZRBD010000149.1:0-9567 GCA_964598265.1 uncultured archaeon | reverse complement strand
GAAAATATAATTGGAATAAAAAAGGCAACAGGATTATTAAAAAAAGTCTCAAATATTTCAGAAGCTTATTTCGAAAAAGAAAAATCTAAGATTGAATTTGATGATATTTTTAAGAAAATAGCAGAAATTTACATTAATCTTGATGATTTACCGTCAGCTAATTCTTATACTGATAGAATTGAAAATAAAGAATTTAGAAATGAAATTCACAAAAGGATAGAAAAGCTAGAAGCAGAAAAGAGTGCAAAGGCTTCTAAAAAAGCAGAGGACACTTTTAAAGGTGAGGTTTTAAAAGAACGTCTTTCAATCATACAAACTAGAGGAAGAGAAGCTTTGCTAGACCACGATAAAGAATTAAGGAAAAGAAAGGCTCTTAAGCGAAATTATTTTAAGGAGGCTTTAAGTAACATAGAACAACAGAAATATATGGAAGCTATGGAATTATATAAGAAAAGTATTGACTCCTTAAACAAAAGACAGGATTATAATTTAGCGGGGGTTTCATTAGCAATGGTTAGCTTATTACTTATAAAAGAAGATAAAATTAACGAAATTAAAAAAATCTTTACTGAAACTAAAAAGAAATTATCTAGCTTAGGGAAATTGTTTTCAGAAACTTACCCAGTACTGTTAATAAATTATATTATTGATTTGAAGGAATTTCATGATGAAGAGAAGATTAAAGAAGCGTTAGGAGGTTTTGACAATCTTCCCCTGTTTGAGGAAGAATTAATTTTGCTTTATGATTATTTGGGAAAAGATTATAGAGAGGAACGAGAAGTAGATGTAGATCAAGATATAGTTGGACTTTCAAGAGAAGAACTTGGAGATTTGTCAAAATTAAAAATAGATATGGATCAAAAGTATGGTAAAATTAAATCTTTAATGGTGGATATTAGAAGCGATCGTGATATAATTCTAAAGAATAGAAATGCAATGAGAAAAAGATACTATAGTGATATTTTAAAATTATTGGGATCACATAATTTTAAAGATGCTTCAGTAATGTATTACGATTTAGCAACGAGAATAGCTAAAAGAAAGGATTTTAAAACTAGTTCCCTTTTAATTCTTCTACATGGGCTAGTTTTAATAAAAGTTGGAGAACATATCAAATCAATTAAGAAAAACATTAATGAATTTTTAGATGGTTTAGGGCTTAACAAAAAATACGTAAAAGAAACTTACTACATAATGGTAATCCTCTTCATCATTGATGTAAAATTAAATAATCTCGATAGAGATCGGCTAAAAATTAACAAGATATTGGAAATTTTACCTTTATTTGAAGAAGAAAAAGAATTGATAGAGTTCGAATTATAAAAATTCGGAAAATGTTCAATCTACCATGTTGGCATATTTCTGTAAATCTTTAACACGCATTCTGAGAGTCACTTCAGTTACTCTAGCTAGTTTACTTATTTCTCTCTGTGTGCGATTTTCATTGCATATTTTGGAGCCTACGTAAATTGCCGCCGCCGCTATTCCTTTTGGGTCCTTTCCTGCAGAATTAAAACCACTCTCTTTGGCTCTTCCAATTAATTTGACAGCGATATTACGACATTTCATTGATAGCTTTAGTTCCTCATTGAATTTATCCACGTAACGATCAGCTGAAAAGTGTTGAACTTTCATATTTAATTTAGGTAAAACTTCCATTAAAATAAGTCTGAAACTTTTTATTACCTTCTTTTTAGGGATCTGCGCTACTTTTGATATTTCCTCTGCTGTTCTTGGGATCCCATGAACTCTTAAAGCAGCAAATATTGACGCGGACAATAAAGTATCAATACTCCGTCCCATTGTAAGCTTTTTCTTTACAGTTTGTGTATAAATTCGAAGTGCATCTTCAGCTACGGCATCTGGAATTGCTAATCTTTTTTGAAGTCGTTGTAAATTTGGTAACGCAATCCATAAATTTCTTTCATAACTAGTTGTTAATGATCTGTGTATTTTGGCTAATCTATTAAACTTCGATTTATACTTTGGACTTAATAAAGTACCTCTTGCATCTCTAGATCCTCTAATGATTGTTCTCGGGCCAATAGGACTGTATACTCTTTCAGTACTCTTTCTTTTTTGGATTTCTTCTTGAGTAAACGCCCTACGTGGACTATCGTCAAGAATACGTGAATAGACAAATCCACAGTTTAAACATACATAAAAACCAAATTCTTCTGAGATCTTAGGCGAATCGCAACAAGTCGGTCCACTTTCACTTTTTTCCTCAAAAAAGTCATTATCTTCAAAGTGAGCTGGCATAATTATTTATGATACTATTGGATTTATGCTATTTTTATTCCTTTTTTTGTATGAAGAACATAATTATAAATATATTTAAGTGTGCTCCCCTATTAAAAATTAATGAAAAATTAAATCTCAGTCCTTTTATCTAGTATCTTAAAAGTTTAATATATTAACAATTAAAATTAAATCATAAATAAAGAAAATACGAGGATACGATGTCTTCAGAAATTTCTACTATACTAGATGTAGTTTCTAAATTTTTCGACCTCAAATCAACGAAGATTAACAAAATAGAAAAGATTCAAGATATTTTAAAACTTCCTATCCTCTCCTTTAAGTTTATAGATAAGGAGGAATCAACTATAATTAAAAATTTGTTTGAAATTTCCAAGATAAAGGAAATCGTAAAGTTAAATAAAGAGGATCCTTTCGAAATTTTGACAAAAATAGAAGAATCAGAAGAGAGTTTAGAACTAACAGAAAACCTAAAGGAGAAAATTGAAGAGCTTAAAGTCAAATACCCTGATCTAGAGACTAAATTAAAAAAGGCAATTACTATTAGCAAACTAATAAATAGCCTCTTTGAAGAAAAGGAAGGGTTCGAACCTAAAGGTATAAATCAGAAGGTTTTAGTAGCGGGATTGGACGCTGCTGGTAAGACTTCTCTATTATCTAAGTTCGGAGGGCGTTTAGGAATGAGCGATATGATCTCAACACATCCTACAAAAGGGGTAGTTCGAATGAAATTTGAAGACTCAAAATTGAATTTGTTTATTTGGGATCTTGGAGGCCAAATTGAGTATAGGGAAAGATATTTAACCAATCCAGAACAGTATTTCCTTCAGTTAGATCTTCTTATTTACGTAATTGACGTGCAAGATCCTAAAAGGTTTGATGAATCATTTGATTATTTTGAGAAGATTGTAGATTCAGTTATTCTATTAGAAGAATCTCCGTTTATTTTAATTTTCTTACACAAGTTTGATCCTGATTTAAAGAAAGATCCAAAAATTCTTTTAAATATAGAACTTTTGAAAGACATTATTAATGAGCTTTTAAAAAAGAAGGTATATAATCTAGAAATAGAAATTTATTTAACATCTATCTATTCCTTAATTTCTCGAGAACCCCAATTTGCAAAATATATAAAAAATCTTATGAGCTCCACACATTCATTGACAGATCCCACCGTGAGGAAGGTGGATGGACTTGGGAAGACTTTAGAAGAAACTCTAAATGCCGTAATTCGGTTATCTGAAAGTATTTCAACCCAATTAAATGATATTGATAGACGTCTTCGAGCTATAGAGTCAGGAGCATTCCAAGTAGCACAAAGTGGAATCCCCATCGAAATAGCAAATCCAAATATGGAATCTGCCAGACCCCAAGAAAATGCCAGACTAACAGTTCTAAATGAATTAAAAGATTTGTTTGGTAAGAGAAAAAGGTTAGAACTGTAATTTTTTTAGTTATTTCTTTGTATTTTCTTTTTAATTGTCTTGGAAAATGCCAAGAAAAGTATAATAGAAAAAATAATAAGGCATAAAAAGAAATAGTACACATTTTTATATACCCATGAGTTTATCTGACGGTATTGAATATCAAAATTCACTAAAGTTTCAAAATATGTAAATAATTCGATTATTAAGGGGCCAATTAATAAAATTGCAATTAAAAATCCTATTCCTCCAAAAATAGTGCCAAATATTACGTCACTGGGGTAATGTACTCCTAATTGAATTCGTGAAAACGATATTAACACACTAAACATAAAAAATAATATGGTTAATACTGGAGATTTACAAAAAAACATTCCTATTAATAAACTTTGAGAAAAAATATTATAAGAATGCCAAGAAGGAAAGCTTCTTGAAATAGGGGTGTGTCCTATAACAACTATTTTAAAACTTGTTTCGAAAGGTCTTGATCTATTGACTAACTTTTTAATAATTAAAATCATAATCAATCCTGTTAAAAATGTTGCGGAAAAATAAGATACTAAAAACGGATCATACCAGATTAAGAGAAAAAAAGTAATAATAAATATCCATGGAGTTTCTCGCCCAAAAAAACTCATGCACTTCAGAAAATATGTAAATCTTTTTCCACCGAATCCGTTATATCTCAATATAACTTTTTGGTCCCACTTATCAATTTTAGTGATAAAATATTTTATATTCATGGCATCTCACAATCACTAGATATTTTTTATGGACGATAAGAAGTTATATGCTTCTTCAATTTTGGGAATTTTATTTTCAAAATAGTCTAATGAATGCGAATCAGATCCTACAAAAAATGACGCACCCTCTCGTTTTAGAAAAGTGACAACCTCTTTAGAAGGAAAGGGGCGATTAATAGGGAATTTTAAACCAGATAAATTATATTCTATGGCTATTTTATTTTTTATACATAATCTTCCTAAATCAAGCACACGATTATCAGATGTATCGCAATCTTCTGTAGGTTTGATATCATTATCATTTATAAACCGGAATATTGTATCGAGATGGCATATATTTTTAAATATTCCTGAATTTATCATCGTCTTACTAATCTTAAAGTACTCATCAACAATTTCTTTTACTGATTTTTTTTCCAAGAACTTTAATAACGATTTTCTTGTTGTAATAGGATATTTAAAAATCCATTCATGCATTGATCCACTGATAAAATCCAATTCTTTCCCATAATCATCAAAAAACTCTAGTAGCTCTGTTTCTCTATCCCTATAATATTGTATTTCAAGACCTCCTAAAATAAAATTATAGGTCTCTTTTAAAGTATCAATTTCCTCGAGGTAATTCTGAATACCTCCATTATAAAATGGATTAGATTTATCAGATTCAATATGATATAGTTCAAAGTGTTCAAGAAAGCAGATATTAATACGATTTATCTCTGCAACCTTAATGTAGTCATAAAAATTAGGCCCATCTTCTCCTACATCTGTACTCCAATTTGCTGTATGAATGTGATAATCTGTATATTTATATGTCATAACTAAACATGTTAAATAATATTAAATTAAAATTAAGAATATGGATTTAATCCTCTATTGAATTATTCTTATCAAAAAATACCTCATAAAACAACTCCTTTTCGCCTGCATCAGGTGGTGTTATTTTAATATAACCTCCTTGTTGAATAATTCCTTTTCTTATAATTTGAACTGTACTTTTATTTTGAATATGAATATTGCCATAAAATCCTCGAACTCCTTTTTCTTTCGCAATTATAATGATATTTTGATAAAGAAAAGACCCTAATCCTTTCCCTCTATAATCTTCTCTGACAAGGAAACTATATTCTGCCATATTAATACTTGGATTTAAATAATAAGTGGCGTTTCCAATCATTTCTTCATTTTCAATATCTCCAATAAACGCTCCAAAAGAAAAAATGTTTTTATAATCTATATTTACCTCATTTTGAGTTTTAGAATGGGTAAATTCCTTTTTTACTTCAAAAAAACGAAGATATCGATCTCTTTCATTTAATGAATAATACAATTCTTTCAGTAGTGGTTCATCAGTAGTTCTCACCGGACGTATTTTAATTTTCTCCTTTTCCCTTGTTGTAAAAGTAGTTTCATATTCAGAAGGATATAAACAGATATTCCCATCATCATCACATGCTAGTATTTGATCAGAGTATACGTAGTTTAGTCTTTTAGCCTCTTCTAATAAGCTTTGGCGAAAACTTGGATGAGCAATACAAATCATCGCTAATACTCTTTGTCTTATCGACTTTCCATGTAAATATGCAACACCCCATTCTGTCACAATATAATGAACATCTGCACGAGTTAATAAAACTCCTGCCCCTTCTCCTAAACGAGGTACAATTTTTGATTTCTTACCATCTACAGAAATTGAAGGAATAACAATTATGGGCTTACCACCTTTAGAAAGTGCAGCCCCGCGCATGAAATTAACAGTTTCACCAATTCCAGAATAAAAATTATATTTTTTTTTCGAAGCATTGACTTGGCCAGTTAGGTCAATTTCAAGTGCTTGATTTATACTTACCATAATTTTATTCATTCCTATATTTCCTGGACTACAGACATAATCGGAAGGAAAAAATTCTATATATGGGTTGTTATCAATAAAATTGTACAATTTTTTTGTTCCAAGAGCAAAACTGGTTATTATTTTTTCTGGATGAAAATTTTTCTTTCTACATGTTAAAACAGAATTTTCAATTAATGGAATAATATTATCTGTAATAAAATGACTATGCATACCTAAATCTCTTTTATCGTTTAAATATTGTAAACAAAGGTTTGGCAAATTACCATTACCTATATGAATGGTAGCTTTATTAGGAATTATGTCTGCTACATTTTTCGCAATTCGTTCACCTACATCTCTTCCTTTAAACCTAAATTCAATCAACGGTGTATCGTTAAATATGAAGTAATCAATCTCTTTCATATGAATAAAACTATTTCCGAGAGTTCTTGGCATTTGAGGATTTATTTCTGCAATAGTATAATAACTTGATTGAGCAATTGGTTTTGTAATGTCAACATTGATACCGAAAGAACAAAAGCCAAAACGATCTGGGGGAGAAACTTGAATCAACGCGACATCAATATGTTTTCTTCCAGACTTTACTAATCTCGGAATTTCACTTACATGAATAGGAGTGTAATCCGATTGGCCCGAATTAATTTCTTTTCGTAATGTACTACCAATAAAAAAGGCATTATGTCGAAACAAATCCTCTGCTTTCTCTCTGAAATATTTCTCAGGCCCTATTGTAAAATAGTGTATAATTTCAATATCAAATAATTTATTTGATTGTTTAATTAACTCTGATGTTAACGCTTGTGGTTCTGAACAAGCAGTACCAATAAATACACGGTTTCCCGGAATTATTTTGTTAATTGCCTCTTCGGCACTTATCTCTTTGTCTTTCCATTTAGCTCTCCATTCAGAGTTAGAATTATTTCTTTGGTCCATTTTAATTAATAAATATTAAGTATAAGGTTTTAAATTAAAAAAATATCGTCCAATCTCTTTATTATTTGTACTTCTATCAATTTAATCTTTTTGTAATTATAAATAAAATATTTAAATGTGATTTAAAATATTACTCTTTTGAAACCTCTCTTATCCAATTTAGAGCAAAAATTTTATAAGTGAGGAGATCGATTAAAAATCTCTAAAATTAATCATATGATTAAAAAAAGTTAAATAAATCTATTACATAAAAAAGAAAAACTTAAAATTGTGAAGAGTAATGTCAAAAGAAGATTCTAAAATGGAAAGTGTTTTAACAGAGACTCGGATTTTTGATCCTAAAGAGTTAGATACAGATTTTGTTAAAAGTGGAATGAAGATTGAGGAATATAAAAAACTTTATCAGCAATCAATAGAAGACATGGAAGGATTTTGGCGTGAACAAGCAAAATCTATAGATTGGTTTAAGCCTTTCGATAGTGTTTGGGAAAAAACCGATTTATTCCCTGGAAGGTGGTTTAGTGGAGGGAAACTTAATGTTGCTTATAACTGTTTAGATAGGCATGTAAAAGCTGGGAAGGGTGATATAGTCGCACTTATTTGGGAAGCTGACGAACCAGGAAAAGCTAAAAGATATACCTATAATGACTTATTGAAAGAGGTCAGCAAAGTTGCTAATGCTATGAAAGAGCTAGGTTTGAAAAAAGGAGATAGAGTGACTATCTGGTTACCAATGATCCCTGAACTCGCAATAATTATGTTAGCATGCGCGAGAATAGGTGTTATTCATTCGATTGTATTTGGAGGATTTTCAAAAGAAGCAGTTAAAGATAGAATTAAAGACTCGGATTCTAAACTTCTATTTACCAGTGATGAAACAGTAAGATCAGGGAAATTTTATCCAAAAATAGCGGATATTGTTAAAATTATAAATGATGTTCCCACAATAGAACAAGTTATTGTAGTTAAGCGCTCTGGAAGAGATGTACCTCACACTGATAAGGATATATGGTATTATGACTTCATAGAAGGAAAGAGTGATGAATGTGATCCTGAGCAAATGGATTCTGAAGATACATTATTCCTATTATACACCAGTGGGACAACAGGGAAACCAAAAGGAGTAAAGCATACTACTGCAGGTTATATTCTCTATACTTCATTCAGTCACAGAGTTGTATTTAACTATAAAGATGGCGATATATGGTATTGTACTGCGGATATTGGATGGATTACAGGTCATTCCTATATTATATATGGACCTTTAGCAAATGGAGCCACAAGTTTAATGTTTGAAGGCGTTCCAACCTATCCTGATGTGGATAGATTTTGGCAAATTTGTGAAGATCATAAAGTTACGCATTTCTATACTGCACCAACGGCAATTAGAGCAATAATGAGATATGGAGATGATCATGTTAATAAACATGACCTAAGCTCTTTAAAAGTTCTAGGTACTGTTGGAGAACCTATTAATCCCGAAGCCTGGACCTGGTATCATAGAGTTGTTGGAAAAAGTCAGTGCCCGATTGTAGATACTTATTGGCAAACAGAAACTGGTGGATTTATTATGACACCAATAGCTACAGCAACACCTACAAAACCAGGTTCTTGTTGTATACCATTTTTTGGTATTAAACCCGTTATTTTTGATTTGGAAGGTAATCAGGTTACAGAACCAAACGAAGGAGGATATTTTACAATTCAGAATCCATGGCCAGGTATGTTGCGCGATGTGTGGGGGAATACTGAGCGATTTAAATCAACCTATTTTGAAAAATATCCTGGATACTATTACACAGGTGATGGAGCTCGACGAGATGAAGATGGTTATTATTGGATTTTAGGTAGACTTGATGATGTTATTAAAGTCTCTGGACATAGAATAGGAACTATGGAAGTAGAATCTGCTATAGTGAGTCATCCAAAGGTAGCAGAAGCTGCCGTAGCACCATTTCCGCATAAGATAAAGGGGCAAGCTATCTGGGCGTTCGTGACATTAATGGGCGGCATTGAAAAATCAGCGAAATTATCGAAGGAGATTCGTATGCACGTTAGGCAAGAAATAGGTCCAGTATTTCAGCCGGATGTAATTCAATTTGCTGATGCCTTGCCAAAGACGAGAAGCGGTAAGATTATGCGCAGGGTTTTGAAAGCTATAGCTTCAGGTACAGAAATCGGGAATGTTATGACCTTAGCCGATCCTTCAGTAGTCGATGTATTGCTTGAAGAACGTAAGAAAATGGATGTTGAAATAGGCTAAATATTAATTTTTTATTTTTTTTTACTTGTCAAGAAAGTTACCTTTTTAATTAGAAATTTAATAATGAATCTTGAATATTATTAAACA
>CAZRBD010000148.1:0-9629 GCA_964598265.1 uncultured archaeon | reverse complement strand
TTTATGCTCGAAATGTTATACCACAAAATTTGTTTTTTCTTCTTCAGAGAACTGAACTCCTGACAAATCAATATTTTTCTGTCTAATATTATTTAATAATGAATCATCAAAATTTGCTTTGCCTATATGAGATATAATACTAATTTCTACATCTTGAGTATAAGCTTTTAAAGATAATGAACAATAAGAAACACTTCCACCAAGGCTGGGTTTATTTTTTCTATTAAACCTAATAATATTGTCTATTGCAAAGTGTCCTATAAAAAGAATGGAAGAATGATTTTTATTTTGAATGTTCATTTATGATGATTTTAATTCGTCAATAGTTTTATTCTTTTCTTCAAGTGTTACTTTTAACTTGTTTATTTTACTCTGTAAATCTTCGATTAAACCTGACATAGGACCTTTTTGAACTGAAATGGGAGTCTTTGAAGTCAATTTTAACTCAGCTATTAAATGATCTCTTTCTTTTAATTGAATTTGAAGATCATTTATTTTCTTCTCTAAATCATCAACTTTTACTTTAATAGAAGCTTCTTCTGTCTTTTTTTTGAGAGATTTTTCTATTATAGATAGCTCAATTTTAAGTTTTTGATTTTCTCGCTTAAGTTCTTCTAGTTCTTTAGGCGCAAATTGAACTCCACCACCATTAATGCCACTTTGAAGTTCGATTTTTTCTTTATTTAATTTATCTACGATTCTTTTATATTTGTTTAAATCTGATTGAAGGTCTTGACATAAAGTTTCGAGTGTAGAAACTGAAGTTTGTACAGGTATAGGCTTTATCACAGAAGACTTTGGGGATTCAACTGTATTAATGTTCGCTGTGGATAGTTTTTTAATTTCTCCTTTCAATTGTTCATTCTCATCTATTAAATTAATAACTTTTTCATCTAACTCTCGATTTTTCGCTTTCCTTTTTGATATATCAGATTGTAAGTCATCTATTAATTTTGAGGTTATAGCAGAGTCAATATTTGAAGTAGATTCAGGAGGGGATTCTTTTACCCTAGATACGCTTTCAATTTGAATCTTTAATTCTTTTATCTCGTGATTAGCTATTATTAACTGTTCTTCTTTTCCTTTCAGATTTACTTTCACGCTTTGTATTTTATTATTAAGCTCGATATTTTCTTTTTGAATATCTGCTGTTTTTCTCTCTCCAATCATCCTCGTTTGTTTTGTTTCTTCCTTTGGGCGTGAAATTTCCTCGATAGCTTTTTTTCTTATTTCTTCTGTTTTGGTCATTAATTCTATATTCTGTTGAATATTATTTCTTAACTCTTCATTCTCTTTGGTTTCTTCTTTTATCTTCTCTAAAGTCTCTCCAATTGCACTTGGTTTACCCGTTTCAGTTTTAATTTTTTTTTTCCACAAACTCACAAAATCATCAACTTTTTCATTATCTTCTGGCATTTTTCTTTAATGCTTTCTAATATGTTATTTTATTATTATTATTAATTTCAATTTTATGATAAAAAATTATTTAACCAAAACTCCTGAAAAATATCCTACACAATATCCACCAATACTTCCAGTTTTTTCTGAGCTAGTATAGTATTTCAATAATTCACCTTTAGTTGCGTTTAAGTTTTCAGAAATTAACATGAGGGTAGTAATCGTTTGAGGTCCGCATATTGTTGTTTTTAATGCATTTTCAAGGGTTTTCCTAGCATTTAGGTTTTTGAATTCTTCAATTACTGCCAAATCTATCTCTTTAAATTTATCTAGTTGGTTTGAACTATCCACTTGCTTATGTGACATATCTGAAGATGCTACAATTACAACATCCTTATTTAATGAGTTTACTGCTTTAGTTATATCCTTTGCTATTTCATTTAGTATTTTAAAATCTCTAGTACCTGCGATTTTAATAGTTACAATTTTCACTTCTTTATCGAGTGAGCAATATTTTATAAAAGGTAGTTGAATTTCTATATTATGCTCTTGTTCAGCTTGAGATCCAATAAATAGAGAATTATCGGACTCAATAATACTACTGTTGTCTAATATCTTTTTTGAAAATTCTTCATCTATTAATAAATTTCCTAAAGGCGTTTCCCATTCTCCTTTTTCCATCAATGCAATTTTATTATATCCAATATGGTCCGTACCTAAAATTATTACTGTATCCGGAATCTTTTCTTTAAATAAGTTTAAATAAGTAAAAGCAGCACAAGATCCGGAATAATCCATTCCCGCATGTGGAGAAACACCACCTATGATGGTTCTTTCATCTTTATTCGAAGTTTCGAGCGTCTGATTAGGCCCAAATTTTTCATCAGTGAAATATCCATCTAATGCTTCCATTAAACCCTTCCTTGACCCACGATACAAACTTCCCGCATGAGATGCTCTTCTAACCATTTTTTCACCGATCATTAATAATTCAATATTAAATTTATTATTTTTAAAACTTAAATAATTTAATCAATACGTGGGAGAATTGTAAGAATTATTAAATTATTGATAATACATCATTAATGATGAACCAGACAAAGGAAAAACAAATATCCCTCGATGATATAGAATTACCAGAAAAAATACCAACTAAGTTTATAAATTCAAGAGTCGTAGTATTTAATCCGCTATTTGCATCTTATCTTTATGTAAAAATGGGTTTTTATGGATCTCCTCTCGGGATAAGTAAACCCCGATTAGAGTATTTCTCTAAACCAAGTGAATTATCTTTAATTGAGGCTTATTATCTTTTAGAAAAAGAAGAAATCACTATTTATGACGTAAAGCAAAACAAATTTTTGACTTCTGACGAATTTTATGCTATTGCTATAAAAATCCATCATAAATTCGAAGAAAAATATATTATATATAAAGATTTAAGAGAGCGAGGATATATTCCAAGACCTGGTTTAAAATTCGGTGCAGACTACGTCGTGTACAAGAAAGGTCCTGGACTAGAACATTCTCTGTTTATGGTACACGTTTTACCACATGATTCAGAAATCACAGCTATAGATATGGTCCGAGCGGGGCGATTAGCCACCTCTGTAAGGAAAAAATTTGTTATTGCTAATCCTCTGACTAAATCATATTATTTCTTTGAATGGTTCAAACCATAAGATATTGTAGAAATAATTGTGTAAATTATTGAATATTAAACTGCCTAAACTTTTTTAGAAGCTTTACTTTAAGCTTTTCTATTTTCTCAAATTCATCATTCTTAATCGTTTTATTCATTCTTAAAAGAGAAGTTAAGAGCTCAGAACCAATAACATTTTCAATTAGTACCCCTCGATTAATTAAATTTTGGCCTTCTTTGTAAATTAAAAGGAATAATTTAATCATACCTAATAATTTTTTAATACCAGTAAATTTCTCTACTTCATCAAATGCACTCTGAATTAGAAAGCCGTTCTTTATCATTCTTGCCATAAAAAGAATCAATTGATTGTTATCATCCAAATTTTTCTCTCCGATGAGTTGCACCAAATGCTTTATCTCCTGTTCTTTTGACAGTATGTCATTTACTTGATTTCGGCATTCTAACCAGTCTATATCTATATCAGTCCAATCTATATCTCTTTCATACCACCAATCAGCAATGTACGTGGGATAATTAGAATAAGAATTTAGCCAATTAATAGCAGGATAATGCTTTAAATATGCTAGTGCGGGATCTAAAGCCCAAAATACTTGAACTAAGCGTTTTGATGTAGCAGTAACAGGCTCACTAAAATCTCCGGCTGGAGGAGAAAGAGTTCCAACAATCGTTAATGACCCTAATCTATCATTCCCAAGATGGTCCTTTCCTAAGGTTTTAACTACACCTGCTCTTTCATAAAAACTAGAAAGTTTAGATGGTAAATAAGCAGGATAACCTTCCTCGGCAGGCATTTCTTCCAATAATCCAGAAATTTCTCTCAATGACTCTGCCCACCTTGAAGTACTATCAGCAAGTACAGCTACATCATATCCCATATCACGATAATACTCTCCTATTGTAACTCCAGAGAATAAGCTTGCCTCTCGTGCTGATACAGGCATATTAGATGTATTTGCTATTAGAATAACTCTTTCTAATAAGGGAACCCCAGTTTTAGGATCCACAGTTTCAGAAAATTGTTTTAAAACATTGGCAATTTCATTTCCAGGTTCTCCACATCCAATATATACAATAATATCGGCGTTACACCACTTAGCTAATGAATGTTGAATAATAGTTTTACCCGTTCCAAATCCACCTGGAATAGCAGTAGTTCCTCCCTTTGCTAAAGGGAATAATAAATCTATTACTCGTATTCCAGTATATAGTGGTTTAGAGGGATTTTCTTTTTTTTTATACGGGCGATTTTCAGTTATGGGCCATTTTTGCAACATCTCAAAGGATCTCTCTTCCCCTTCAATATGTAATCTGTAAATTTCATCTTTTATTGTATAATCTCCTTCAGTTGCTACATACGATAATTTTCCTGATATATTGAGTGGAACCATTATTGTATGCTCAATAAACTTAGTTTCTTTTACAGATCCGATTGTATCACCCCCTTCTACAGATTCATTGATTTTTCTTAATGGGATAAAATGCCATTTCTTAGATCGCGATAAAGGAGGAAATTTGACGCCTCGCTCTAAATCACCAGAATGAGTTTCATTGAATATCACCTCCAAAGGTCTCTGTATTCCATCAAAAACATTTGAAAGAAGGCCTGGTGCCAATTCCATTGATAAAGTTTCACTTAAACCTACAACTTGATCATTTAATTTAATTTTTATTGTATTTTCGAAGCACTGAGCAATAACGTAGTTAGAATATATTTGTATTACTTCACCTAAAATATCATATTTGGATATTTTTATGAGTTCATGGAGATGAACGTAATTTTCTAACCCTTTTATTGTAATTAATGATCCTGTTATTGCTGATATATAACCACGTTTAGATTCTTTTTCACTTTTTCTTGTTGTCGCCATTTACTCTCATTCTTTTTTATTATATTTGTTCTCCACAAAAAGGACATTTATTTTTCACAAAATTTGGTAAAATATTTCCACAATTTTCGCAATTACTAATTAATGGCTTACGATATTCAAATTCCAGATCAATAGGTTTAAAAATTTTCGGTTGGATTTGTATGGGTTTCTTTTCTATAATAAGTCTTCTTTTTTTTCTCGTTCTTTGCTGAGGTTGCTTTCTTTTTCTATCAGGAAACATTCGAGAATAGAGAGATCTTCTATTTCTTTGTCTGAAAAAGGGACCTATAGTAGTTAAAAACACAAATATTACCAAAATAGCAACAACGAGAGGATTAAACCCGAATTGGATAATTAGATAAATAATATAGATCATAATAAGAAAATAAAGTATTAAAAAAATTGTTCTTGAAGTAAATCTTTTAATTTTTTCCGGTTTTTCTTTTTTATTAGTTTCCTCTGACATTGGATTTGAACTTACCTAAGTTTAACAATTTTATTCAAATCTTTTTGAAATATAATTTACCGCTTTATCAATATCTTCTTTCATAGATATTGTGTCAATTTCTTTGTCAATTTCTTCGGATATAATATCTTTTTCTGTTCCAATCCTGAAGTTCAAGACAGAATAGTAACTCTCCAGCGCGAAGGGGTAGTATTCGAGACCGGAGCCTTGAAAGAACTTAAAAAAAAACTCATAAAAATGGAGACGTATACAATTCAAGAAAACTAATAGTCCTTCGAGCAAAATCACAATCATATTTCCAAATATCCCACCAATGAAATGCGCTATTGTTACTCCAATTCCTTCACCTTGTACCAATCCCATCATTGCATTAATAGATGTTAACAATGCTATATGAGCAAGTGCTAATGCTAATAATCTAATATATGATGCAACATTACTCATAACTGATAAAACAGTATCAAAAGCTTCCATTGAACCTTCACCCAATAAACTCCCAAATGATTCTTCTTGTAAATAGGAAATTTTAAATGTCTTTCCTAACGGTTTAAGCAACAATAATAGAAGTCCAGGAATCACAACTAATAAAATTGGATAAGGGGACACTATCCATTTCCCCATAATGTCAAAACCGTACCCAAAAATTAAAATTGTACCTCCTGTTAACAAAAAAATCTTGATCAAAGAATCACTTAATCCTAAGTATTTTCTTTTTTGTTTCCAATAATTCAGAAATTGAATAAACCATCCTAAATTCATGTGAACCACACCAATTAAAACCGCAAATTTAAATACATTCATTATATTATCAAGTGGACTATATAACGAAAAATTCAAAAATGGAATTACAATTGGCTCAAGATGCAAAAGTACATATCCAAAAATTTCAATCTCATGATGTCCTAAAAATTCTCCATATAGAAAACCAACAAAAAAAGAAGCCCATCCACAATAAAAGATAATCCAACAAAAATTGACTAAATCTCCTCCACGCTTTCTAAATTTTATAGCTCCAATTAATCCACTCACAATTAGAACTATACCATGTCCAATATCGCCAAACATCAATCCAAACAGAATTGGGAAGGTTATAGCAATGAAAGGAGTAGGGTCTATCTCAGAATATGTTGGAGTTCCATACATCTTTGTAATTGTCTCGAATGGTCTTACTAAAAAAAAGTTTTTCATAACTGTGGGAGTGGTATCTCTTAGATCTTCTTGTTCTTCCGATTTTTCAGTTTCTTCCTCTTGAATATTTTTTTGCTTTACTTCAGAATATTTTTTCGCTTCACTTGATAGTTTTTTTTTTGATTTTTCAATATCTGAATCTAAAGAGGAAATATCATAATAAACAGCTTTGGTTTTTGAGATGTCAATTGTTTGCAGGATAAGTTCGTCTTTAAAAACTTCAATAAGGGTCTTTTGAACTTCTTTTTTTTTTGAGAGGGGTACAAAAAAATCAATATTTAGACGATTGGATTTTGTTTTTCCAAATTGGTGCTCGGCCCAACTATATTCCTCAATGTTTTGAACTACTTCATTAATGGCCGCAAATTTCAATAAATTATCTTGAGTTAAGCGTTGCCTTTCTTTTTTGTATCTAGTTAATAAATTTTCAATAAAATCAATTTCTCTGGTAATTCTTGATAAATTTATACCTTCATTTGTCAAGTATTTTTTTAGTACTAGAACTTCTTCTGAATGAATTAAGCGAATTCTACCATTGAACTCATCTTCTTTATCCTTAGGATAAATAATATAAAATCCTAGCCTACCATCTGATACTTTGAATGTTTCGTAAAAATTAGGGAATTCTGTAAACTCAAATAAATTAATTAAATTACTCAAATTTTTTGAAAAAGTAGTAAAAACTCTAAATTTAAATTGTTTTAAACTGCCAATATTACCTTTTGTTAAACTCAAGTGCTCTAAATTCTTATAACAAATTTTTAAAATTTTCAAATTATCGAATTCAATTGTTCCTTTATTAATATAGCTCTGCAATTCAACTACCCTATTGTTGAAAAAATCTATTTCTTCAAGGATATGATTTATTAATTCGGATAGATCTTTTACATTAAATTCCCTCCTTTCAGATTTACTAACTTTTAACCCTAAAAGATCGTTTTCAGTTAGATCCAATCTTTTAAATAATGCATTTAAATTACTTCTAAGAGCCTTTATCTTTTCCATAAGAGGGTCTTTTTCTGATAATTCACCCTTAAGTGTTTGCTTTTTTTTTGTCTTTAAATGTACAAGATTTAAATTAGAAAGCTCAATTAGAAATCGATCCTTATAATTTTCATTTAACTCTGCTTTAATTAAACTGAATTTAGTCATCTTTTTACACACTCAAATAACTTCATGTTGTTTTATAATAAGATCCTTAGTTTTTTTTAACCTTACGTATTGCTCTCTTTCTGCTTCTTCTAAAATTTCTTTTATTTTTTTAATATCTACTCTCAATTTCGGAATAATTATGTTCTTCAAACCCTTTATCCTTCGATTTATCCTCTTAAAGGTAATCGAGACATTTAATATCAAATCTTCTACCTCTGAAAATCTACATATAGAATCGAAGAGTTTCTTTAATGTCCTTATTAAATCTTCAATATAATGACTCGTGTTTTCAAATGTATATGCTGGTAATTTTTCTTCTTCAAATATTTCATATTCAACTTGAGATACTAAAATACTCATTTTCTTTATGGCCTGTAAACTTATTCTTGGTTTATACTGGATTCTACTTAATTTACTTATCAATTTTAACTTACTTTTTCCCATTTCTTCATAAGTTTGATTTAAAAATTTAAGTGATTGATTAAATAATGCTAAAAATTCTTTTCTAAGTGTATTATAATTATTCCATAGTTCATTAATTTGAAAAATTAATTGTTCTCTTCTAAATTCTAAAAAACTCTCTCCCTTTACTGCAAACGTTAACCTTTTTTTCAAGGACATCAAATTTGTCTTAGTGGGTTTAACTTCTCTGAAACTAATGAGTTACACCTTCGGTTGATAATATTTATTAATAAAGTTATAATTTCTTTATAAAAAACTTATATTTTATCCCTAATTAACTCTATGGATTTATAATTAGGGTAGAAGTGTTAAGTTAAGAGCTGGTTTGAAAAATCTTATATGCCTAAGAAAAGCGACTGACAATGATAACGGTAATCTAACTGTAAAACTAAAAGAGAAGTAAGAAATTTTATTCTGATTTAACCGATATGATTAAATTTTTTAAATAAAAATCTTAATTAGGTAGTTTAGAATGATGTGATCATCTCTAATATGCTTCTGGTATAGATGGGGGTACAGCTCTGAGAAAGAACAATTGTTACCTTTTTGAAAGTAACAATTTGTGCAGGTGTGGGGGCTTCTATGATCGGGGTATCGATCTCCAATTGCAAAATTCCAATAACTCCAGAGGTATTCAGCACATTCGATTATTTGAAATCGTATTATTTTTTTTTGAGAACAACCCGCGATGATGAGAATTCTTTTAAATTTATTTGATTTTTGAGTTCTTTCTTAAATATTTTCGCACTAAAGACGTCTTTATTATTAGTTCTTCAAAAAGTTCTGTGAGTTTTCTAATCTCTAACTTTTTACGATTAGTAATGAAGTTAAAGGGAATGTTTCCGAAATCATCGAACTTCGTGAATTGAGAAAAAAAGGATTAGTCGAGATATACCTGAAAGATCATTTGGAACGGGCAGGGGATGATAGGCAAGAATATAAGTTGACTAAAGTGGGGGTGGGGAATTTATAAAACTGTTTTGTTTTTACTATTTCCATTTTTTACTATTCTCCTTTTGATTTAATATTATTTTAGATTTTAAATTTTTTCTTTTGAATTGTACTAATCTAATCTCAAGCAGATTTTAACCGAGCATCATCACCTTTCCTAATTGGAGATTGTGAGTAATTTGGTCAAAAGGTGCAAAACGGATAGAAAGTTGGTCTCGGAATTGAGTTATTTGAGAGTGGATTACAGTAAATCCAAACCTCTCTGCTATTTCAGACTATCTGATAATCAATATCAGAATATTTATCATAATCTAATTAAAAAAGATCCCGAAGATTTTGAGAAAATTGCATTCAAATATCAAAATAAAGCAAAATTGGCTTATTTTTTTCAATTTACTAATTTCAGTGATCTCTGAAATGATAATTACTACTACAGTGTTAAATTTTAAAATTTAATAGATTAACAATTTTTAGTATT
>CAZRBD010000147.1:0-9705 GCA_964598265.1 uncultured archaeon | reverse complement strand
ACCCTTAACCCTGTTATTAGATAAATACACTCCTCTTTTATAATTTCTTTGAGTCATGGTATCCGGTTCTTTACTATTCCTTTTTTTAAAATAAAAAATTATCATTTTTAGGATCAATGGATCTCCTTTTTTATTTTTAAAATATACTTTTCCTCTAGATCGAGTTTTTTCTCTTTAATTAAATCTGAAAATGAATCTAATGTCAGGTATCTTCCATATTTACAAGAAAAACGATTTAAAACTAATTTTCTTATGATTTTATACTTATAGTGTTTCTGAGAATTTTTAAAATTATTAAACACAAATCTGAAAATTTCCTCTTTTAAAATACTCTTAATGTTTTTATCATAGAATCTTGCTAATTTAAAACCGTTGTAGTTTACAGTAAGGAGGTTCCAACTTGGGATCTTCGCATAATTGATGTTTCTTATAAAATATTTATCATAGTGAGAATGAAACATCTTTCGGATCTTTTTCTTCCACGAAGGGGAGAAATGCAGAGCAAATGGGGCTGAAGAGGTTGTTTTATTATTACTATAATTTAGATTTATATAGTAAACTCTCCCAAAATACATCCTATGTAAAAAATTTTCTATGGTACTAATTTTTGTATCTTTTATATCTTTAGGAAGTTTCGAGGAAGCAACACAAGAGCCCATTCCATGAAGGATCCATAAAACAAATATGTTTTTCTTATTATAATCTTCGGTCCGTTGCCTAATTTCTTTTATAGTGATTTTTGAGTTTTGAACTTCCACAACTATTTCTTCACCTGATTTCAACTTAAAGTAAACGTCTGCTCTCCTGTTACCAAAATGTTTTTCAAGTGATTTTTCTCTTATTGGGTTATTTTTTTCTGTTGCTGATTTAAAAATTAATTGTTTAATTGCTTTATGATAAATAGATTCTGATTTCGTACTTTTTATTATTAAATCCTTAATCATTTTGCCTTTAGTATATGTAATCTCCCTACAAAATAAAATATTGAATCTAATAATAAAAAGATGGGGAGTTTATTGAATTTATAAAACTATATCGATTGGCTCTATAAATTTTATATGTCAAGCTTTAACCAAGTTTGGTAAATATTTCTCATTTGAAATTTCAATTAAAGATTTTGTATATTCAATAATTTTCAAAGCGAGTTCAGGGTGAGAAAGATATTGAACCTCAACTTTATCATCTCTATCCCATAAAAGATATGGTATATCCTCATTGGGAACATATTGCTTAACTTCTTTTATCCATTCATTAGGTAATTCGTTCTTTAGTTCAATATTGAGCATGTTCGCTAAGAAAATAGTCCAAGCTCTTGGTACAACGGTCATTAAATAACCTCCACCCCCAATTGCTAACCATTTATTCTGGCAAAATTCGCGAGCACTTGTTTTCAAAGTTTGAGCTATGTCTCTATAAATCGATAAAGAAAATCCCATTTGGGTTAAAGGGTCATTAAAATAGGTGTCTACCCCTAACTGTGTGATTAAAATATCAGGCGCGTATGTTTCTAATATTTTCGGTGCCGTTTTTCTGAATAAATTTAAAAAAGGTTTATTATTCGTCCCGGGGATTAAAGGAAAGTTAATTGAAAATCCTTTCCCTTCTCCTTCTCCAATTTCATTAACACTCCCTGTACCCGGAAATAAGGATCTCCCATCTTGATGATATGATATGGTCAGAACATTAGGATCATCGTAAAATAACCATTGAACACCATCTCCATGATGACAGTCAATATCTAAATAAGCAATCCTAATATCTTTATCTAATTCCTTTAAGTAAGCAATTGCAACCCCTATGTCATTAAATATGCAAAATCCAGAAGCTTTTTCTTTCATAGCGTGGTGCAATCCTCCAGCTGGGTTAAAAGCAATATTAAATTCTTTTTTATTCCATACAATGTCTGCAGCTGTGATACTTGCTCCGCAGACTAGCGCAGACGCGTCATACATTCCCTCAAATATTGGATTATCCCCCGGCCCTAATCCGTATGAATAAGGCTGCATTGATCTATCTTCGGGATTAATACTTAATTTTTTTACGATATCTACATATTTTGGTGAATGTACGCGTTCAATTTCTTCTTGAGTTGCTATTCGAGGTTTCACAGTTTCAAGTCTCTCATGTTCTAAGAGATTCAATTTTTCTATCAAACTATATGTTAGTTTTAAGCGTAACGGACGTAAAGGGTGATTTTTCCCGAAATTGTACTTCTGGTAATCCTCTGTAAAAATTAGGCTTACTTTATCCACCATAATAGTTATTAAAACTGAGTTTCCTTTTAATTTTATTACAATTTTTCATAAATACTAAACTTCTGTAAAAAATTAGTAAAATATAATAGAACTAGTGTTATCAAAATATCATAGGTAAAAATAAATATATACTTATATAGTTTTTATCAAGAAGTTTTAAAGTCCAAGAAATGAGTGTTAAATTCCGAAAATTCATAACTCGAGTTGGTCAGCAGTCTGAGTTCAAACCACTTAAGAATAAATTGCTCAATTATTTAAAAAAAGAAAGCGAAAATAAATATAAGAAATATCCACGACTTCTGGAATTAATGCAAAAATATTGGCCACAATATAAACCTCGCTCTGCAATCTCGCACCTTTTAAAAGATCATCATGAAGAAATATTTTCTTTTTATTTAAGTGAGTTCTTTCATTTTCGGAAGAGAGGGTTATTTTTCTCAGACCCCGAAGCTCCAACTCCTGTAGATTTTAAGCTCGTCTTCAAATATCACTATAACGAGAAGGAAATCGATGTTTTGGAAGATGTAATGCAACAACTAAATATCGAAGCAAAAACTGAATCTATTTTAAAAAGGGTCTTTATATTCGCGATAAGCTCGTTTGGATTTATGGTTGAACAAGTATTTGGCAGACCCTTTGCTTTCCAATTTTTCGATATTTCAGCAAATTCTCTTCCTAATAATGAATGGGAAGTAATAGCAATTATCTCTGGAAGAGAACAGTAGCTTAAAATCTTTCGCGCAAAAAAACAACTTTTATTCTTTTGTAAGGTATGAACCTAAATCCATAATCTCATTTCCTCGCTGTACTTGAATTTTAGAACGAATTCCTTTTACCTTTCGTTCTAAATATATAATTGCGTCAAGTGGAATCTTTCGAGGAATGCCTCCCCTTCTTTGAATTATCGATATTAAATAATCAATGCTTGTTACGACATCTGGACTGATAAGTTCTCCATATACCTTTTGGTACACATGTGGTTCTCTTTCCTTTATTTTATTTAGATAGTTGTATGCATCAGGTGCTAATACAACTTTTAAAACAAAATCTATCTTGTCTGAAATAGAAACTACTCCTTTTTGAATTGTTTCATTTCTCCTTTTAGCTTCAACAATCGCTTTCATCTTTCTCAAACGTATTTTTTCTAGTTCATGTTGATCAATATCGTTATTATTTTCGCTCATAGATCTCTTGACTCCTTTATCTTGATAGGTTTACTTCGCTTCTATGCAGTTCAGTCTAGTAAATAATGCTAAACATTCATATCCTTTATAATAAAAAATAATAGCTTTATAAATAAGAAGTTTTTGAATTCAAATAAACCTAGGAATTGATTTCAGTGAATAGAAATTGTAATGTGGCAATATTTAAAAAAAATAAATGAAGTAGATTAAACTTTAAATAGAAAAAAAGTGAATTTAACTTAATTAATTTTCTTAGACTTAGGGGATTGGAATAAGAATTAATTTAAAAAACCCCGTAATATTAGTTCTTGGATACCTTTGTTTTTTTGGGAATTTTTCTAATATTGATTTTTCTTCAAATAAGGATGAATCAAATAATCCTTTTAAAGCTAAATTGCCAGAATTCAAAATTTCTCCGAAAAATTCTTTCAACGGAGAAGATTTTTCCTATTATAATTTATCAATTATATTTGATGAAACAACTTCAAGTGTAATAGGAAATTTAAGCGTTAATTATTATAACAACGACCCTGTGAATTTAACCAGAATCCCTTTCCACCTTTTTTTATCTGCCATGTTATATACTATTCGGCGTGGAGAAATTAATATATTAAATACAACGAGCATAAAGAAACCAAAAATTCCTTTAACATACGTAGTAAACGAAGCAGCTCAATTATTATGGGTCTATCTGGATGCTGTCTTAGAACCTTATGAACGAGCTTTCTTTGAAATTGAATTTACTTCTATTATTCCGGATGGAGGACTTGATAGAGCAAATTCTCATGGTTCAGATGCTTCATCTTCACGAATTTACAAATTTGCTAGTTTTTATCCTATGCCTTGTGTGTATGATGATTTTGATGGATGGAATTTAGATCCATATCTTGAATCAGGTGATCCATTTTATTATGATATGGCTTATTATGATCTTACAATCGAAGCTCCAACTGGAATGGTAATAGCAGCAACAGGAGAGTTAGTTAATCTAACCAATAAAGGATCTACTTTAATTCACCAATTTAATCCCGGGTACCCTGTAAGAGAAGTCACCTTTGCAGCTTCGAGATATTTTCAAAATCAATCTCAACTCGTAAATGGTGTTACAGTTTCCACTTATTACTTACAAGAATCAAACTTTCTATGGGAAAATTTTGCCCTAGAACATGCTAAAAATGCGTTGGAACTTTTTAATGATACTTTTGGCTCTTATCCTTATTCTACTCTTAACATTGTAGAAGAATATGCTTTCTATTTAGGAATGGAATACCCTCTTCAAGTTTATGTATCACATTTGATTAATAACGATGACTATTTAACTAGTACTAAAAGAAAGCTTTTAGAAAAAACGATAGTTCATGAAGTAGCTCATCAATGGTGGTATAATTTAGTAGGGTTTGATCAAATTGATTGGGGCTTTTTAGATGAAGGATTGACTAGCTGGTCGGTTGATTATTATGGGAGGGTTTTTCATCACAATTGGAATTATTTTCAATTTACTCGATATTATGATGAGGTAAGAACAGTCCTCACGCCTTCGAGAATAAACCAATCTACCTATCAAATAATTGAAAATAATCTAGATTTTGTCTTTATTTCATATTCTAAAACACCCTTAATTCTTGAGAAAATCAGCAGAACAATAAGATTAGGGAACTTTACGTTAGGCTTAAAAAATTTCTATGAACAAAATCAATTTGGAATAGCTTTATTATCAGACTTACAACACGCGCTTGAAGAGATTATTAGCCAATCATTAGATTGGTTGTTTTTTCCATGGTTTGATAATTATTATTTACCGAATTATGATGTGACAACAATCCGTTTTAATGATATTGAAGATGATTTAATCGTAATAATTGAAGATTGGAATGAGAAAGTGAATATTTATCCATACTCTCAAGAAATTCAAGTAATAGTTTACAATATAGATGGGAATATAATTTATGATGATTTCGTCTGGGTTAATGGCACAACAACTCTTATATTACCGATGATTGATAAACCTGATAAACTAAGATTAAATTATGGATATGATGTAATCGTTCAATTATTTTCAGCCACAACAACCTATTTTGAAATATTTGTAGTAGAGAAAAGTGTCGTTATTCCTGGATATACATTTAATTTTCTTTTAATTATATTCTTTTTCTCATTAATATATCTAATATTTCGATTTAAATCCAGAATAAAATAATTTCTCCCTTTCAATCTCTTTTATTGATTTTGAACATATAAAAAATAGAAGGTATGGTCCCTCCCCCCGGAATCTAGCTGGATTTGATCCAAATCCTTATATCGAGCCGGGGACCGCTCGGTTTCGGCTGACGTATCTTCATTAGCTACATGCTTTAGTACGCGATATTATCTACAGCCGAGCACTCTTACCACTGAGTTAGGGAGGGATTGTTTTTAAAATAAATAATTATAGAATTTATATATTTTTTACGCTTTTTTGGTCTAGAGTACAAATTAAACAATTTTATTTCTACATGAGATTTTGTGTGTAAAACACTTTAATTAGACAAAACTTCATATATGTACACTTTATAAAATTATTAACCAAAAATTTTGTAGCAAAATACTTAAGTTAATTTTGTTGTAAAAAATTATTAAAAAAGTAATCAATAATTTTATAAAATTAAACTAATATAACAATTACAATTTAAAAGCAAAATTTATGAATTGGTGATAATAATCAGAGAAGAAACAGACTATACAGAAGCATTGGAAGAATATAAAGACGAACCTCATGTGATTTTAGAACCATGGGGTAGGAGTATTGATCACTTAAGACTCACCATCATAGGGAAAAAAGGAACACCCTATGGGGGGGGAAGATTTGTGTTTGAAATCAAGTTCCCTGAGAACTATCCGTTCGCCCCACCCTATGCTTATGCTGTGACATTGATGTGGCATCCTAATATTGATTCCTCAATTCCCCCAGGAAAATTGAATATATGCTTAGATTTAATTAATCCCGATCTCGTAGGAAAGGTGGATGCTTCTACTGGAGCGAGTGGATGGACACCAAGTAAAACCTTAACTAATATAATTGAAGCCTTGAAAGGAATGATGCATGTTGAACCTCCTTTCTTTAATCCCGGAGATCCGTTGAACCATGAGGCTGGAGAGCAATATTTTAGGGCTAAGAAAAAGTTCAACATTAAAGCAGCCTCTTGGTGCAAGAAATATGCAATGGATTGAGCCCCAAACTTTAAATCCGCTACATAAACTAGCGAAAATATTTACTTGAGGGTTCCTATCTTTCTACTATTTTTTTATCTATTTTTTATTTTAATAGATATAACTTTATTTTTTAACTAAAACTTTCAAATAGTACAAATTATTTTAAAAATTATAACAAATGGTGATCACAGTGCTAAAAAGATCAAAAGGATTAATATCTAATGTGATTGATATGACTAAATTCGACATCTCATTATTCACTGGTCCTTTGGCAGAAGAAGCTAAAAAGATTATACCACAAGTTTTTAAAAGTATTCAAAAAGCTAAAGTTATCTATAAAAAAGAAATCAAGAATCCCCCTAATGAGATTTCCCCTGCTCCAAAAGAATTTTGGGAAGAAATTATCAAAAAATGTGAATCCTTAGGAATCGGTCTTATCGGGTTTGCTCCTGTGGAGGAAGATTTAATATTTAAAAAAGATTATGTTGGCGGAATAGAATTATTATATACGAATGCTATTGTTTTAGGAATGGAAATGGATTTTAAAGCTATAAATCAAGCTCCAGAACCTCAAGCAGGATTAGAATCTTTACGAATTTATGCTGAATTGGGTACGGCAACAAATTCTTTAACAGATTTTATCCAATCTAAAGGATATAGAGCGATTGCTTGTCATCCCTTAGGTGGTCCTATTTTATATCCAGCTATGGCAGTTAAAGCAAAATTAGGACAAATTGGTAGGCAAGGGCTTTTAATTACAAAAAAATTTGGACCAAGACAAAGATTATCAATGATCTCTATAAATGCTGAACCTCTTCCAGACACAAATATTCAAGAAATAGATATATCCAGTTATTGTGAAAAATGTAGAAGATGTTTGAGTTCTTGCCCTGTAAAGGCGATTTATGATACCCCAATTATAAACAAAAATGGAACAACTACTAGAATAGACAGTGATAAATGTTTTAACTATTTTTATAAAACTGTTGGATGTTCTGTATGTATTGAAACTTGTCCATTTCACAGGATAGGGTACAAAGTGTTATATTATAGACAGATATAAATTGAAAAATTTATTAAAAAATTAAGCCCAATCTATTTTGTATTCAATTTTCTAAAGTTTAAGACTTCCTCATTCTTTTCTCTAAATTCAAATAATTTAATATGAGTAATTTGTTCAATAATTTCGCTATCCTTCAAATGATGATCATCAACTGCTAACCACCCATCTTTTATTAATATCCGGTGTAATTCTTTTAAAATCTTATCTGGATCTGAGAGATCATGTAAAATATCCAATAGTAAAATAGAATCTACGCTACCTTCTATCATTTGTGTGTCGCAATCAGTAAGAATAGTATCAATGTTTTTTATTCCTCTTTCGAGCGCTCTACTCTTAACTTTCTCAATAGCCAAAGGATGTATATCTACAGCATATACTTTACCATTTTTGCCCACAAATTCTGCTGCAGCAATCGTATAACCTCCTGGACCACAACCGTAATCCAACACCGAATCCCCCATTTTAATTTTAGTTTTTTTAATCTTATTTAGAGGAGGATGTTTTTTATCACGATTTTTAAACCCCCATGTCATCAATTTAAACCAAATTTTACCCATAGGTTTGTCTCTCTTCTTTTTTTCATCATCTCTAGTTATAAAGAACACCCCTTAAGTGAAAATAACTATGCATTATTAGTAAAATAGTAAGAAGATATTTTTATGTGAACTTTATAGGTTATAAATAGAATAAAAATTAAGAAAAGAAAAGATTAAATTCTACATAAAAGTGATTATTACATTGTATTTCTTGATTTCGGATTCAATTAACGCTTTCCCTAGAGGAGATAGAGTAATTACATCATTGCTTTTTATTTTCAGTGTTGTTAATTTAATATCAGGATCTTTCAATGAAGGCATATACGGATTCCAATAGATTTCTTTAGTCATTGGGTTCGTTATCATCCATAATTCGGGATCTAATTCATATTCTGCTATTTTCATTGCCTCAAAAATATAACCAACGTCCGCATCAAATGGAACTACAATTTGAAGGTTTTCTTCACCTTCTATCTCTCCACATGCCAGACAATCGTCTCGTTTAACTATTGTTAAAGCATCAAATTGGCCATAAACTCCATTATAATTAACATAGGGGGGATCCATCGGAGGACCAATGTTTCTTCCTTTTACTCTAAATAAAAGCTTCAATGCCTCTTGAGATTCAACACTCGAGATAATAGAACTAACTGTCTGTATTGCCGCAATCTTGTTCCCGAGAATATTTTCCATTTCCTCAAATTTATAATCTTCTCCGAACGTTTCCCTTATGTTTTTTTTCCATTCTTCAATTTTATCTTGAGTAAGGGATTTTCTTTCTTCTGGAGGTACATTCTCATCAAATACCCTCCCTCTTAACTTATTTAATTCCTCTTGAGCTATCTCTTTTAATTTTAAAACTTCATCGTCTTTATTTAAATCTGGTTTATGATTGTGTCTTTTTTCAAACTCAACTTCTGCTTTTATAACACAATGATTACGATTTCGTGGTAAGCCTTTCAAAGTGCAAGCCGCAACCAGCTTATCGTCAGCGGGTGGAATAGGAACTAAACATCTATAACAAGGAGTTTGATCCAAAAGCTCTGGAGCAAATTTCCAATCAAATACCATTTCTATTTCTTTTCTGAATTTCTCAATTAAAGGAGTAATTTTTTCGTCTTTTATTTTCTCTATTTCTGTCTCAAGTTCTTCAATTTTTCTTTGGGCTTCAAAATATTCTGGATATTCCATTTCGGTAACATCCCATAGTCTTGTTTCAACAAGATTTCCGATTTCCCTCTCTCTATTTTTGTATTGTAGACCTGAACCTTCTGGAATTACAATTTGTACATGACCTTCGAAACCTACTGTTCCCCCTTCAACCATAGGTTTTTTCATCCTTAGGCAAATTTTGTTTAAATCTAATCGTGCGTTAAAATTGTCAAGAGCAGCTATTATAACATCTGTTTCTTCGTAAACTGCCATTGGTAATTTTTGGAGCTTCTCAAAATAATGAAGAAGTTCAAGAATCCGATCTC
>CAZRBD010000146.1:0-9718 GCA_964598265.1 uncultured archaeon | reverse complement strand
TTTTCCTCATCTTGTTCATGAAACTCATGATGTTTCTGCTTTGAATTTATCTGATAACTACTCGATTAATTAGATAATGGATCTTTTTGAAGGGCTCGCCTATATACTTCAACATTAAATATGAAATCATCATAGCGTTGATCAAAAGAATATCTTGATTAATTCTCTATAATCAAGCTTAAAATATCTACTTCATCAAAATATTTTTTCAAGTATGGAGAATAACTTTAGTATATTGAAGGAATAATAGTATCTAATAATGAACTTGACGCAATCATCCCCACCAATGTTGATGGAAGGCCAACATATCAATTTATTAACAGCACTTCCATTGGCTCCACATTACCTTTATCCATACTTTATAAACCAGTTGTACTTAGTGAAGAGAGATATAATGAAATCCAGCCTAGTGCAGGACATTTAGTAATTACTACTCAAACCAAAGATTATAATAATACTAAAGGAATAAATCCATATACATTAACTCCTGTTGAGCAATTAGTCGGATATAAAGCTAAAATTCCGTTAATCAACAAAGAATTTGAATATCCAATTCAATATATTTCAATAGATTTCATGAAACAATTATATCCAAATGCGATTCCGACTTATTTTGCGAAAGGTATCCTTATTGACAAATCATACTACGCAATAGAAGATGGTAATCTTTACTTCACAAAATCCTTAGAAACTATCATATCCGAACAATATTTAGAATTTGGAACTAATTTACAACAAGCAAATTCATTCATTACTACCATATATTTCGACATTCATATCTTCTTTGATAGATTTGTACCAGACAATACAGCAGAGAGAAACAGTTTGGCCTTAGCCCAAGCAACGTCCTACGCCCTGATGGATTATTTTAATCAATACACATATGCCGAAGTCACTGCTAATATGATTTCTGAAATTGCCTATACCGAGACTCTTACATTCTGGTCGACTCTCATCAGCGCACCCCTTGTATTTCTCGGTTCCTGGGCAATAATGGGAACACAGACATTTTTAGCACAAGCAGAAGTAGGAATTGTTAGACAATTGTTAAATCTTGTTACAGCACCTATTAAAGAAGTATTTCAGGAAATTATTGAAGATGGGTTCAAAGAAGCAATAGCCGAAAACTTTGTTGACCTTATTGGCGGTACCGAAGATGTCGGGTTCTGGTTATCCTCTATATGGACAAGCGGAAGGGAAGCAGTTAGCTCATTAGCCACAATCACTCTAGGAAAAGGCGACAGTAGAGCCAACATTAAAACGGCACTTTCCGTCGCTAAAGCACATCTTTCAGGAAATACTGAAATAAAAAATACTATTCTTACCCAATTGAGTCAAGAATTAGACAAGAAAAAACAAGATATTAAAGAAAAACAGGAAGGAATGAAGACTTGGCAAAAGGTCATAAATAGCGGTGCGTTCAAGGGTATCCTTATGATGACATCAGCATTCTTTTTCGGAAGCCTCTCCTTCTTAGGGGTAAATAGAATGTTTAGATCGGCATTTACAATTACATCGAAAGCTTACGGAGAAGCTAAAACCATAACTCATACAAGAAGAAAGAGAGAACTCATCCAAGCCTACGGATCTAATAACTTCTACGAGAATTTGGGCAAAATGGAAGACCAAACGAAGAAGCCTGCAAACATCGATGGCGCGACTCTTAACAACATATTTAGAAGTCTGCAAAAATCAGGTACCACTACAGAAACAAGCATAATACCTTCCACTTCGGGGGCTCCACGAATTAATCCAAATCCAATATCAAGACAAGAAAGTCAGCTCGAACAAAAGTTTGCCGAAATAAAGGAGCTCCAAGAATCTATGTATCGAGCTCAAACTGAAGCTCTCTCTTTCAGAAGAAGATGGTTAACGCAACCCGGTCTTAGGGTGGGAGAATCTGTTAACTTAATGTTTAGTTTCTCTGTTAAAAAAGACATGTCAGTCAGTATTTTGATTAAAAACTTAAATCAAGCAAAAGAGGATATGAAGGTCACCGTAAGCAATAAGGAAGTCTCTATTGAGGATTTCGATACTACTATTTTAACTCCTCAAGATACAGTCAAGTTAAGAAGAGTTTTTAGAGCTGCTGCTGTTAACCCTGATGTTATAGTTAATTTAGATAATATCAACAATCGATTATTTCCAGGACTTGATAGGGGACAAATTCTTAAATATTACTCGATATTGTTTAATCGTAAATTTGATTCATCAACACCCTCATCCGAACTATTATTGAAAAAAATAAGATATAACAAAGATGAAATATTAAAAGCGATAGAAGTTTTAGGTGGTACTAAATATTTGAATTTGAGAGACGATATAATAGTTGACAATGAAATAAATTCGCAAGTTATGGCGGTACTTAAAGACAAATACGATAAAGGTGAGAAATTTACCGAGCAAGAAGGATTAATAGCCGGTATTGCAATTTTCCTTATGGGTAATAATGATATAACGGAGTCTAGCGTAGACAGTGGGAGAGAAAAAAGGTCGGGTGGAGATACTCAATCTGCTAAATTCAAACAAGACACTAAAAATAAAATAAATAGATTAAAACAGCTTATACATAAACAATTACAACATTATTCAGAAACAGGTGAAAGGTTATCATCCTTAAAAGAAATTACCCCAATGGCAGGGTGGGTTTCTGAAAAGACAACAAGAAAATACTCTCAGATTATTCTTCTTGAGATTTTTGGAAACCCTGATATTGCTAAGACAGTATACGATATGCTATTTGGTATTGTTTTTACATCATATCAAGGTGTTAAAAGAGCAGCATTTGACCACGGATTTAGAATATTAACTACTTCAGCTCAATGGTTTGAGATGGTGAAAAATAGAGAAGTAGAGACATCTAAATTGTATGTAGAGCTCGAATGTCTCGAAAAGGGTCATAAATCAACTGTGAGGGTTGATGTGATACAAGGCTGCTATATTTGTATGGTGGACGGTTTCAAGAATAAAGCACTAGATTTCCAAGATGTCTTGAAACTTGCTGAGGATAGAGGAATACAAGCTGTATCATTCAAGGATGAATCTAAGCCATTAACTGAGATAGAATTCAATGATCTAATAGAAGATTATATAGATTTAAACCAAGATCCTGAGAATTATAAATCCACGTCACGTATCTATATTAACCTAAGGTGGAGGCATGAAGATCATGTCTTTGAAGCAACTTATAACAACATTGTCGGTACGAAAGTTGACTTATTTTGTCCTTTCTGTGTAAGAAGTGTTGATCAAAGACAAACATACACCGCCTTTAAAGAAAAATTTCAACAGTACTTGCCTTTACCTCAATCTATTTTGTATGATGTTCGCCTAGCAAGGATTCTCTCAAACCCATCAATCTTACTCCAAGATGAATATAAATCACTTCAAGATCCTAGAGTTCATGTTGATATGTTCGGTGTGTTTAATATACATGGACAAGAATTCAAAATTGCTATTGAACATCAAGGAGGTCAGCATAGTTCTTTTGATGATTATTTAAACTTGAACAGACCTAGAGATGAGGCGAATGGTCATTACATACCTACTTCTGAATATAAAAGACGTTGGGACAGTTTAGTGCTAAGGGACAAAACCAAAGTGGAACTGTTTAAGGCTTTAAACAACGATGGCTATTATTTAATTGTTGTTGATCACAGAGTACCCGTCTCACAGAGAGCAAATTATATATTACAAGAGTTTATAAGGCAGACAGGGGTGAATCCGGGTCAAAGAGATATCGATGACTGGATATAATTCAAAACTTTAAGAATTTAGGAAAACTTAAGTGACTATTATTTTAATATTTAAATTAAATACATAAACAAAGAGTTACCTTAGTATCTAGAAAAGATTTATTTATAAAAATGTATAATTGGCTTTACTTTATTTACTCGGATAAGGAATATCACAGCTTGATGAACTTTTTATTGGGCGAAGAAACAGTTAGTGGAATAACTTACTTAATTTTTAGTGAAGATATTGTATGTCGTGGCGGTAAAGTTTTTCATAAGATCAATGGTTTTGTAATCGCTGTAAGTTTTTACACCAATACTACTTTTTTCAAGGATAATCTGGTTAAAGACGAGTTAAAATTAAGTTCACTAATAGATATGTACGAAATTGTGAGTAAAAGTGGAAAATCCTTGGCAGTTACTGAACGGGCTAAGTATATTGTCTTCGATGAAGAACTTAAGGTTTTCCTTAAGAAACACAATTTCGCATTTAATGATGGGTCAATTCTGACAATTCCGGGATTTAGTTCTAGTCGTCGCTTGTGATCAAATTTTATAAACATTCTAAGCATAATTTCAATAACAACAAGGTTTGACTTAGAAAATGTCTATAAATGAAAAAAATATATATTTATGCACTACATAACCCAAGTAATTTATAATTTGCTAAACTACCCTAGGATATTCACACATTAAAATTTAAATTATAATTTTAGAACTTTGGTCCTTAAGTCAAAAAAGCAGTACGGTAGTATCTCCGCTGTTATTGGTTCTTTAATTAAAGTAAAGGGATTAGAGAATTTTGCCCGGCTCCACGATTTAATCCGAGTCTCCAAACTTAATATTCTTGCAGAGACCATACACATATATCAAGATCATATTGTTTGCCAATGCTTTGAAAACACATCTAATCTAAGAATAAACGATCAAGTAATTAGTTTAAATGAACCTCTTTCAATGGAGTTAGGACCTGGGCTATTAGGAAGTACTTTTGATGGAATTCAAAGACCATTGGATGAAGCTTTCGCTCTATTCGAAGATGGGAGTTTAAGGAGAGGATTAGAACTACCTTCTCTATCAAGGATAAAAGAGTGGACATTTTCTCCTTCTAGGGATATCAGCAATTTTGTGAAAAGCGGAGATATAATCGGAACAGTTCAAGAAACCCAAGTTATTGTACATAAAATAATGGTTCCTCCCAATATCAGGGGAACATTATCATATTTAGCTTCTGAAGGAGATTATACAATTATTGATGAGATATACAGAATTAATATTGATGGGAAAGAAAAATCGTTTAGCATGCTACAAAAGTGGCCTATAACTACGAGTAGACCTTTTAAAGAAAGAATGGTGCCAAAAGAACCTTTAATTACAGGAATGCGAGTTATAGATTTATTATTTCCGATTGCCAAGGGAGGTACAATTGGAGTTCCTGGTGGTTTTGGTACTGGAAAAACGGTGATTCAACAATCACTAGCTAAATGGTGTAATGCGGATGTTCTCGTATACGTTGGATGTGGGGAGCGAGGAAACGAGATAGCTGACGTTTTGAAGCAATTTGCGGAACTAATTGATCCATTGAGTGGACGTCCTTTACTAGAACGTATAATTTTGATTGCTAATACATCTAATATGCCAGTATCTGCCAGAGAAGCAAGTATTTTCTCAGGAGTTACGATAGCAGAATATTATCGTGATATGGGATATGATGTTGCCGTCCTGGCTGATAGTACTTCAAGGTGGGCAGAATCTCTAAGAGAAATTTCTGGATTATTAGAAGAAATGCCTGCTGAAGAAGGATATCCTGCTTATTTACCTTCAAAACTTTCCAGTTTTTATGAACGTGCTGGATTTGTTAAAGTATTAGGTCAAGATGAAACCGGAGAAGAACGAACTGGTTCCTTAACAATTATAGGATCAATCTCTCCACCTGCTGGTGATTTTAGTGAACCAGTTACAGCAACTACTAAGAATTTTGTACAAGGTATATGGGCATTAGACGCATCTTTAGCATATTCAAAACATTATCCCGCGATTAATTGGCTTGATTCCTATTCAAATTATCCCGATTATATTTCGGACTGGTGGTATGAAAGAGATATAAATTGGTCAGAAATAGATGCTGACTGGGGCGAATGCCGAAAACAAGTGAATGACATATTATCTCAAGATAATGAGCTAAAGTATGTAATGCAATTAATTGGTGAAGAAAATTTACCTGAAGATCAACAATTAACTCTTTTTACCGCGAAACTTATTAAAGAAGGGTTTCTAATTCAGAATGCTTTTGATGAAATAGATAATTTTACGAGTACAAAAAAACTTTTAGGGATGATTAAAATCATTCTCTTAGTCTTTAAGGAGGGTGGAGAACTTTTAAAACAGGGGTTTTATATCGAAGAGATAAAATCTCTCAGAACAATTAATCAAATCTTGAGAATTTGCCAAGCGATTAAGAATGATGAATTTAAGAAAATTGAAAAATTAAAAAACCAATTGCTTAGAGACATTGAATTACTTAAATTAACTCGAGGTGTATTTAAAAAAAGATGAGTGTAATATATAAAAAGATACAACGTATTATAGGACCGTTAATCTTCTTAAAAAATGAACATGATGCCCAATATGGAGAAATTGTGAAGATAAAAACTACTGATGGTAAAGTCCGGACTGGAGAAATCGTCAAAATGAATGAAGATTTACTTGTTATTGAAGTATTTGAAGATACTACCGGAATATCTGCTGAAAATGCAGAAATTACCTTCACAGAAGATATTTTTAATGTTAAAATCTCAAAAGATATGTTTGGGCAAACATTCGATTCTATGGGGCGCCCAATTGATATAAAAACTAAAAAAGTTTTGGCTTCTGATATTTTAACTGATGTTCAAAGAGATATAAATGGAGTTCCTGTAAATCCATTTGCTAGAGAATATCCTGTAGATGTCGTTCAAACAGGATTATCTGTAATTGACGGTTTATTTACATTAATTAGAGGACAAAAATTGCCTATATTTAGTGGACAAGGATTACCTCATAATAAGATAGCAGCTCAAATAGCCACACAAGCAAGTGTTGTCTCAAATGAGCCATTTGCTATAATTTTTTGCGGAATTGGCATTATTCATGACGAAGCAATTTATTTTCTTAATAAATTTCAAGAAAGCGGGAAATTACAGAATATCATTTCATTTGTTAATTTTGCTGATGATCCAATAATCGAGAGACTAATTATCCCAAGGGTTGCTTTAACCACAGCTGAATATTTTGCTTTTGAAAGAGATATGCATGTTCTCGTTATTTTAATTGATATGACAAATTATGCAGAAGCATTAAGAGAATTAAGTTCAGCTAAAGAAGAGATACCGAGTAGAAAAGGCTATCCTGGTTATCTTTATTCTGATTTTGCTTCAATATATGAGAGGACAGGAAAAATTAAAGGGAAGAAAGGTTCAATTACTCAAATTCCGATACTTACAATGCCAAATCTAGATATAACACATCCGATACCCGACACCACGGGTTATATAACTGAAGGTCAGCTCGTTCTTAGCCAAGACTTACATAAAAAAGGGCTTTACCCTCCTTTTGAAGTATTAGCTTCGATTTCACGTTTAATGAAGGATGCTATTGGAAAAGAGAGAACTAGAGAAGATCACGCAGACCTTAGCTCTCAATTATTGGCTTCATACTCAAAATATCTTGAGATTAAAGACCTTATATCCATCGTTGGAGAAGACGGCTTAAACCACCAGCAAAGGAATATACTAAGATTTGGAAGAGAATTTGAGAAAAAATTCTTAAATCAAAAACCAACTGAAAATAGAGAACTCAAAACCACCTTAGATATTGGTTGGGATGTCTTAGCGAATTTAGAGAAAAACCAATTACTTAGGGTTCATGAAAAATTTATTAATAAGTACTATCACTCCAGAGTGTAAAATTCTTTATGATTTCTGATTTAAAAACGGTCAAATATAAAATTTTAGCTTGAAATCTTATTTTCTCATGCGTTAGATATTCAGAATCTGTGCGCGTCTTCTCAAGTATTCACTCTTTATCTAAAATATCATAAAGCAAATTAATTACCGCTCTTTTATGAGAATCTGGGGTACATTTAATAAGATTTCACAATCACAATGCCCTCCATAAAAATCGCAAAAATTAAGGAATTTTTGTTGATCGGGTAAATTAATTCCCATTTTCAATAAAATTTTTCTGGAATATTTATGATCGGAATTACACCGCCAATTAACGCCGTCGAACCTACACCCCTCTAACCCATTCAATCTATCAAAAAACTCTTTAATTTGAAGCTTGCTAAGGGGGACATCTTTTTTTTGACTTGGCATATAAAATGATTGTTCTAAACAATCAATACAAAACCAAGAAGATTTTACTGAATTATAGCCCATATCCTTAGTTTTGGAATAACATTTGGAACAATAACAAATTGATTTTTCAAAAATGTCACTAATCTCTGAAATTTTGTCACCTAGACAGCGGATCTTAATATTTTTGTTTTTATCATCCAAGTCTGTGTGCAATAATTTGCTCTGATTATCAATTAAGTCCTCTATCTTATGGTTAAAAGCTAGCCAAATCACCAATCTTAAATTGTTCCTAATTAAAATTAATCTATCATTTTTAATTTGGATTACTCTTTTATTCCTCATTCTAAGTTATATATTATTTTCGTAGATTTTAAGTCTTTTAACATTATATTGTATTGGGGCTTCAGTGGATCTTAAACAAAATAAAAAAAATTTATATCCAATTTTGAATTGAAGTTTGTATCGTGAAAATGTGCTTCATCTGGGCTATATTAAATAAATTGACAAAATCTGATAAGGGAAATGTATTTGAAATTCTTTGGTTGGCTAATGCTCTTAGTGTAAATGCATTTGAGAATTTAGAAGCTTTATCATAAAAACGATCGAACGCAATCTTGTATACGTTTTCTAAAAACTCTTTTACACCGTTAGTTGATAAGTATTCAATTTTAAGATTCAAAGCTCTAATTTTAGAATTTAATGAGTATTTTCCAAAACTTTTCCATAAATTTTCTACTGTCATAGTCGCACCCTTGAAAACTACAGTAACTCCTCTAAAAACGTTCCGTATATCTTCAATAGAAATCTTTCCATCTCCATCGAAATCACTCTTATCTAAAGCGAGTTGTGTTAGCCTCTTAACACCTTGTTCTAAAACCTCTTGATCCGCCGTTGAGATCTGTTTATAATCATTATGATAATCAGAATTTGAGAGAATCAAATCATATAGCGCCATCGATTGTTTATTAGCACTATCTTTATGATGTCGGGCATAAAATCCCGTTAGAAAGTTTTTATCGAATATCCTATCATCTAAAGATTCAAAGCTTAATGGGTCTGTACCTAATAAGTCGGCTAGTAACATAATATTATGGAAAGCTACTACTTGTTGATCATAGAATTTATATTTATAACCAGTAAGCCTGCTTCTAGCTGGACTGTTAATTTTAGAAATTTTAAGGAGACTTTTCCATCGCTTGGTACTCTTTTTCAAGTAATCTATGTGAGAATTTATAGCATTAATGGTATCAGCATACTCTAACATATTATCAGTAAGTAGTGAACTTGTCATATATGACTCCTCTATTATAAAATTACCTAAAGCAATTTTAACCTGTTCTAATAATGGAATTGAGTCAGGTGTATCTTTCGCACTTAATGATCCGAGGATACCTGCAGTTCTAGATTGAGTAAAATGACTACTGTGAATTAAATCTTCAATTTTCTTAAAAGAAATTTTATTATCTGACTCATGAAGTGCAAAAGCATTCCAAAACATTTTCCTATTTTAATAGTCTTATTTAAAATCTGGATATTTCCCTTCATTTTATTTAGTATTGCCTCGATATTTTTTTTTTTAAAAATTTATACTTATCCAAATTGCTAAACTATTAATTTTTAAAATTTTAAACTGACTTATTAATTATC
>CAZRBD010000145.1:0-9732 GCA_964598265.1 uncultured archaeon | reverse complement strand
AAGAATTTAATTTACACATTACAAGAATCATGCAAAACTATTGTGGGAAGATAAAAAGTGAGCAACTCTTGAATATTGGATTAAGATTGCTGGAAGATATGGAAGAGAATGAGGCTTCAATGCTTTATGTTCGAAGTCCGCACGAATTAGTTCGTAATTTAGAAGTCTGTAATATCCTTATTAATGCAAAAATAGTTGTTCATTCTTGTTTAGCAAGGAAAACAAGCTCTAAACATTTACATTTCATTCGATCAGATTATCCTATAATGGATCCTCTTGAGTGGCACAAGTTTATTACAATAAAACTTGAGAATAATAAAGTAAAGGTTGGCGAAAAACCCATTGATTATTATGGCTCTCTAACTAATAATTATGAAACTTATAATAAAGAATATATAATGGGAGGGGTAAATGAAGAATAAAAAAGTGTTTGCTATCCCAGAATCGGGGATTTCAACTCCAATCACTTTCTATCAAGAAAAATGTGTGGGTTGCAATCGGTGTATAGAAGTCTGCCAAGTAGATATTTTTATCCCTAATCCTGTGGAGAATAAGCCTCCCTTCGTGCTTTATCCAGGAGAATGTTGGTATTGTGGTTCTTGCGTCGATGAGTGCCCAAAACCCGGGGCTATAAAGCTTAATCCACTACCGATGAATCGAATCCATTGGAAACGGAAAACTGGTAGTGATATGCAATAACACGTACAATGTTTTTTTGGAAAAAATTAAGTTTAATACTTAATTTTATCATCTATACAATAAAAAATTACATTTAAAATATCAGTATAAAAAGTGAGATTATTTAAATGAGTGAATTCCAAAAAATGATTACTTCAGCTCAGACTACAATGATTCATGTAATGAATCTGAATAAAGATGATTCAGTATTAGTTGTAACAGATGAAAATACTAAAAACGAAGGCGAGGCTTTTTATAATGCTGCATTGGAGTATGGATGTAAAGCAAAGATTTATTCCTTACCCGAAATGAATCGACCTTTGTTAGAAATTCCAGTGAAAATGAAGAAGCTAGTCATGGGAAAAACAGTAGTAATTAATGCATTCAAGGGATTAGCTGATGAGACTCCATTTCGAGTAAAATGGGTAAAAAGCATGATCGCTACAGAATCAATTCGTGTGGGTCATGGCCCAGGTATAACTAAATCTATGATGATTGATGGCCCTATGAATATTGATTATGAAAAAATGAGAGATACCGCGATTAAATTGATTAAAAAATTTGATAATGCCAAATTAGTACACATAACAGCACCAGGAGGAACGGACATTATCTTAAACATTGAAGATCGTGCATTCTCTACAGATGTTAAAATAAATAAAAAACCATATATGGTAAATCTACCCTGCGGTGAAATATGGTGTGGTCCTATAGAATCAGAAGGTAATGGAATTATTGTTTGCGATGGCTCTATTGGTGATTTAGGTAAAATAAAAAACTCTTTGAAAATTACTGTAAAAAATGGTAAGATTATTGATATCAAAAGTGATAATCTAAAATTAGTTGAGAATATTGAAAAATTACTCAGTTTGGATGAGGAAGCAAGAATAATTGGAGAATTGGGAATTGGCCTTAACCCTAGAGCTAAATTGAGCGGAATTCTACTTGAGGATGAAAAAGCCCTTCAGACAGGTCATATTGCATTTGGGAATAATACAGATATGGATGGTGGGCAGAATAAATCAAGAACGCATAGAGATTTCTTATTCAATAAACCAACAATGAAAGTTACCTTTAAGGATGGTTCATCTAAAGTTGTGATTAAAAACGGTGAATTCATACTCTAAAACGTTTTACTAATTTTCTTTAACCATATATCTTTGAACACAACGATTATCCCCTTTAGTTAAGAGTGACTTGTGTTCAAATTTTAGTGCAGGATTATATCCCTTCAATATTGATTTATCTATATATTCACAATAGACTATTCCATAATCTAGCTTATCCCACTCTTTACATCCATTACAAAATACACATTCTCTAATTACGATCTCAACTTTACCATCTACAATCTTAATCTTGTATTTTGCAGTCTCTCCTCCTTCTAAATCACTATATATAAAGAAATTTTTTAGTGTGAGTTTTTTTCCTAATGATCTAACTAACTTTGCAATTCTTCTACCTCTTTCTTCTCCAAATTTTTTTACAGAACTGGCTATTGCTTCTTTCCCATCATCACCGAATTTACTGATTATCTCCTCTGCGATTGTGCAAAATAATTGAGAGAACATTGCGAAAAAATGAATTTTGTATTTATTTCCTACTTCCTTTTGTCCTTTAAGGACTTCTAATAAATCATCATTTGTAAACCCTACTACTTTTTCAGTAATCAATTATCACATCCAAATTTATTTGTATTTATTACGGCTAGGATAACATATTTAGTAAATTAAAAGTTTACAAAAAGTAGAATTGGAAAAATTTCTTATCGTATGTTGATCCACATAATTCTATTTTATTAAAATCGAAAGACATAAGAATAATTTCAAACTAAATTTATTACGATTAATAAAAATTACATATTAAATACGAAGCCGGTGTGGCTTAGTTGGTTATAGCACCAGACACACTCTCTTTCTGAATAAATGGGTCAGACAGATCGTGCTGGACTCATAATCTGGAGGTCGTGGGCTCATATCGGAAAAGAGTTTCTCTCTTCCTTGAGACTCCCACCACCGGCATAAATTTTAACTTTAAATATACAAAGAATAAAATTTCACAAAATTGTCTAGAGTAGGGTAAAAACAAATGAAAGTTTTAATAATATCTACTAACCTTCTTCCAATGATACCTTCAAGAACAGCTTACATTGCTGGAGCAGCACTTAAGCTGGACATTCAGTAGTTGTTTTTGAATGCCTTTTTGCTAAAAACTTAATAAAAGAATTAGAAGAGAAGATTAATACATTCAAACCAGAAGTCATAGGTATTTCGATCATGCTTGTTACTGGAGATATTTATGATGAATCCTCAGAATTTTATACAAAATATTTTGATATGAATATGCCTTATGCGGGATATAAAAAAAAATTTGAGTTTTAATCACTATCCATTGATAGCAAACCAGCTTTTTAAATTTTAATGGAGCCTCTAGCGGGGATTGATCCCGCGACCTTTGCCTTACCAAGGCAACGCTCTACCGACTGAGCTCTCTCCAAGACATTTCTACTTTTTAATTGTCTTAATAGAGGCAAATTTGCTTAGAGGCATTAGTTTATCACTAGTATGCTATTATCATTTAATTATTACTAAATTAAATATTTTTTTATGTTTACAAAAGAATCTAACTAGATTGAATTAATTGGTATTTTGGAAAAAGATCTAATTTAATTTACCCTCAATTATTTCACCAAATAATGATCATGAATAAAGCGGGCACTCTTATTTATAACCGTAAAGTATCAACTGTAAAAATTCCGAATTTAAGTATTGAAAAAGAAATTCTAATGGGTGGATTTATTACTGCAATCTTTTCTGTTGTTAAAGACACATTAGGTTCCTTATCTCCAATTAAATACATTGATACTGGAAAATATAAAATTTATTTTTCTCAAATTCCCGGAAATAATGGAATTGTTTCAATAATTGCTTCAGGAGCCAACATCTTTATACAGAAATTGCTTAATAGATTTACTAAATCAATTAATATTGATATTATTAATAAATTATCGGCATTAGGAGCTATTAACGATGAATTACTAAATAAAATTGATAGTTTCCTAATTAAAGAATTCCCCTTTTTAACAATATTATCAGAAAAATGAGCAAAAAATGGACTATTAAGATTAAAATCCATAATTGAGATATATTTTTTACTTGACCTTGAGAAAAGTAGAGATATAAATTCAATTGAAAAATAAAAAATTTAGAATTATAATTTAACTGTATGACTTTCCTATTTCATAGTTGGTGGTAGATTTAATTAAAATTTTTGCGAATTATCAATGCTGTAATTTAGAAATAGTGTAATATTAGATATTCTATGGACTATATTGAAGCTATTAATAACCAGTATGGACAAATAAATCTCGGCTCTAAAATCCTTGCGGCATTACAAGGTGAAGGGAAAGATTCGATAGAAAGTATCCAAGAGGCTCTTGAACGTATTGAAGAGCTTCATAGCCGTGGAAGAAAAGCAACTATGGAACTTGCTCAAAAGGCAGGACTTAAAGAAAATATGAGAGTACTTGATGTGGGAAGTGGAATTGGGGGTCCTGCGCGTACTTTAGCATTAGAATTCGGATCTCACGTTACTGGCATAGATCTCTGTCAAGAATATTGCCAAGCAGCTAAAATAATTAACCAACGCCTAGATTTGATCGAGAAAATAGAGATTCAACAGGGAAACGCTCTAAAAATGCCATTTGATGATGGATCTTTCGATTTTGTCATGATCCAACATGTGTTAATGAATATAGAAAACAAGAAATGCTTATTTTCTCAAATTCGTCGTGTTCTCCGCCCAAAAGGACTTATGGCTATCTATACTATCTGTGCCGGTGCTATTTCTCCAATATATTTCCCAGTTGTATGGGCGAACGACTCCACTCTCAGTTTCCTCCTTACACCTCAAGAACTCTTTCAATTAATTATAAAAAGTGATTTTAAGGAAATATTTTGGGAGGATGATACCTCAAAAATTATTGAAGGATTCCAGAGGAAAAAACTCAAAAAGTCATCAACAATCCCTCGACCGATAAACTTTGAACTAGTGATTCCAAATATCGCTGAGAAACGCCGTAATATAATCCGTAATTTTACAGAGGGAAGAATAGTTGTGATTCAAGGTGTATTCGAACGAAAATAGTTAATAGGTAATATAATTTCACTACAGTAAATTAGAGAATAATGCACCTAAGGTGATGTAAAATTGAGCCATAACATAAGTTGTCGTAATAATGAATCTAGCGTTACTAAACTCTCCCCCCCCATTTATTTACTACAAGGGAAGCATCAGACAAAATATATGAAAACTTTAACCTGCCCCAAATGCTACACAAAAGTAGAAAAAAGAGAAAATATATATTGCCCTAATTGTGGAAATAAAATTCAATTTGAAACTCAATTATAAATCAAATTCGATGGGTTTTTAAATAATTGAAATTTAATTTTTTAAAGTACAAAAATGCAAATTAATCGTTTTATTTCAAATCTTAAAAATGGCTAGTACAACTTGCTTATTTTGGATTAAGTTTTTTACTTGGATTTTTGTCAGTGGTGGTATAGCATTGGGTCTAAATTTTATTGGTCTAAATATAGTTATATCATCTATTTTAAGTGGTATTCTCGGTTCACCTATTCTTTTCGCAGATTATATCATGAGATACGCAATAGAAAAAAAAAAAAGAAGAAATGTAAAAGAAGAAGGAAGACTTAAACAAGAAATATTAGAAAATCCAGAATACAACCAGAATAATATAATCTTATGTACAAAAAGTGGTAAAAAAAAATTTATTTAGATAACTCATTGTAGTTTTTTCGGGAAAAAAATAAAAAATATAATAAAATTATTCTAATAAAAGATTAAATGATTATTTTGAGTTTTAGAATTTTGAGAGGAATAAAAAATGTCAAATATATATGTTCCAATTGATTATAGTGAAGTTTCAGGTGTGATTCCTGGGGGTGAAGATATTCTCTATAGTACTCTATGCCATATAAAGGAACGAGGCGGTTTTGCGGGTTCTACGGCTTATAAAAAGACATACAATTCACATATGGTTCTTACTAATAATGGCATCGCATTTGAAATTAAAAGAAGATTAGGTAAAACTCGTTACGAGTATATCCCTTATGTTGATGTATGGTTTAAACCAAATAATAGGTTCAAAGCAGGTATAGGTGTTTTATATAATTTCCAATTGCGTCATGCAAAAGATTTTGAATCAAAAATACAATACAAAGAAAGAAGTCAAAATTTTTATAAAACGATTATACCGGTATATATTAAAGCTGTTGAGAAAGATATCGAAGAAAGTCCTCCGGGAAGGGTTACTGAGAGGAAGAAGAGATCTTTGCAAAAAATTAAGAATAAATTATCTAAATTAAGTTAGACTTTTTTTTAATGTTTCACAAAAATCTAATCTATTTTTTTTTACTAAAAATGATATTGGAGTCTCAGGGTTCTATAGAATAATATCATATAAACTCAAATCAGACCATAATAAAGGTAAAGAAAAGTACTAGACATTTAGATATAAAAAAAACAATAAATCGAAATTTTGAATCCTCATTAAAAATAATAATTTTAATATTATTCTTCTTAAAAATGGAATAATATAATTTCACTACAGTAAACTAGAGAATAATAATCCCAGGGTTATATAAAATTGAGCCAATACATAAGTTGTTGTAATAATGAATCTAGCATTAGTAAACTCTCCGGCCCATTTATTTACTGCTAGGGAAGCATCAGAAAAAATATATGAAAGCGAAGCTTAAATCCACACTTTTTTCTTTTAGTTATTAAGAAGCAAAAAAAATTAAAAGAATAAGTGAACCAATACCCCGTATTTATTAATCATTATTTTCATCCTCATCTTTATTACTTAAAATTTTCTCAACACTTATTTTAAGAGTATAAATGTCTTTCTTAGCCGTGTTCCATACTTCTTTTAGATCCACCGTGAAGTATCCATGAATTAATTTATCTCTCATTCCAGCTATATTTATCCAAGGTATGTTTTTAAAGGTTTTTCTTATGTCATCTACAAGGTTCTTTGTAGCTTCTCCAATAATTCCAAGCTCTCTAATTACGGCACTTTGAATTAATCGTGTCTTTTTGAAAGTCTCAAAATCAATATTCTTAGTAAATTCTATGATGTGCACACATGAATCAAGTATATGACTTAAAAAGAGGTAATTTTTATTATTCATTCATAAATCACAATTGCATCTTTCAATACTTGATTTTTAATATACGGGCTTATCCCATTTCGAGATAATAGATCAATTTTCATATTTAAAGCTTCAGATAATTCAATCTCTATACCCACATGATCTATTAAACTAGTTCCTTCAGGAAACTCTACAATTAGGTCTAAATCACTTTTTGGTGTTGCTTCATTGCGAACATATGACCCAAAAACTAATATTTTTTTAATACCATGTTTTATTAAAATTGAAATTATTTTTTTTTTAATCTCCTCATTTAATTCTATCTTATTATTCAATTTGTATCACTTCTAATTTATATTGAAAATATTTTAATTTAGAGAAAAAATAACTTAAATAACTTCTACTATATATAAAGATAATTTACATTATTATAATTTGTTGCACTTTCAAATAATTTTGTTTAGATAATATCCTGAATGTTCTAGGAATTTTCATTTTTTAAAAAGGTTAATTTATGTTTTTATTTTAGATCTTTTTTAATAAATAAATTCAAAAAAAAATTTAATATAAGGAGATTATAATTTGGAGCCACATAAGTGACAAAAAATTGCATCTCTCTCTATTTTTGCTCCACAATACCCACAAAAATGTGTTTCAAATTCTTGATTACTAGACCCCTCTTTATATCCGTCAGTTATCGATATAGAAATCTGATTTTGAGATGATTTCTGGATTTTATAAGGATTTAACTTCTGATATTGGGATTGGTGATATTCACCCTGATAATATTTTTTTTTCCCCTTGCTATACGGGTTTTTAGGTGATGAAAGATTGGCTGCTGCTGCTGCCATTACTACAATAATTATAAGAAAAACACTAATGCTACTAATGAACATCAAAGGAATTGAACTCATCATCCCGAAACTTCTCATATTAAAAAAGTAGAAAAACACCACTCCAAAAACAATTGATAAAATTAGTCCTATTATTACTCCTTTTTTACTACTTCTGCGGCAAGTTCCATTGCGATTTGCTGCTGCCATAGCAGGAATCCACGCCATTTTTTTTATTTATACCTCTTTAAAATTATTATATATCTCTATATACAATTAATTTGTATTTATATATTTATATATATTAGAATATTTAAATGTTCTGACCAACAGAGAATTTCTATAAAATTTAGATAGAACAACTGAGCCTAGGTATTTAAATATATATATTTATATACAAAAAATATATTATAAATCCTGTAAATTATCAAAGAGGATTTTTGCAAAACTACTCATTGATTTTAATATTACTGAGAATATTGCTGCTCAAGGCAGAGTAATGTTTCCACTTTGGCAGAAAGATTATATTTTCTTCCAGGAACTCAAAAAAAAACTAATGATTATTTTTATTTTTTTTTATTAATTTAACTAATTTTAAGAAATAACAGTAAGTACAATAAAATGTTACTTCTGTCTTTTGCCATGCTTTTATTATTGAATCCTGGTAGAGTTCTGGATATAATTTTATAACATTGGTTAATAAAAATTCTTTTTCACAATTACCGCAATGCCTTATTAAAATATTCTGCTCATTATCTCTAATTTTATTAAATCCTGGTTCAAGATTACTAGCTAAGTTCTCAATTCTCGACATCCTTTTTATTTTCACAGAATTTTATTTTGAATATAATTAATTTTCTAAATTTCTCTTCTCTTTGTAATGATTTTAGGTTTATGTATTTTAACTCCATGAAATAATATTTTTGGAATTCTAATCTTTGGGATAATAAACTGAATTTTATTAATATGCATTAGGTTGACGTCTTGATCCTCTTTATTATTTGTAAATACATCATTTTTACTTTTTTGAGTTTTGTTGGTTATTTTCATATCGTCATCAACCGGATTTATTGGTGGTTGTTCAGCTTCCCCTTCACATACTTTAAGCTCTTTTAGGTTCTGATTTAAATCAGTCATAATTGTAGTCTCATTTTCAATTGATTCTAAATAATTTTTAAATTGATCTTTTTTCTCTGTGAGAATGGATTGGTACTGTTTTCTAAAGTTCTCAATAAAGGCAAATTCTTTGAATTTCTCATACTCAAAAACTAATCCTGTTTTAACATCATACAACATTCCAGTGATTTCAATTTCAGGGTAAAAAACTTTTATTATTTCTAAAGTCTTGATTTGATCCAATACGTTTTGTACTTCATTATCAAAAGGTTTAAAAAATTTAATTAATTCACTGAAAAGCTCTGAATAATTACTAGATAAACGTGAAAGAAATTTAGATGGTAATTTCTTTCTTAATTCTACTGGATTTATCTTCGTCATCCCACAATCTAAATGTCCTAAAATTATTATGTATTTGATTTCATACTTAAATATTGTAATCAAAATAGACCTTAACATATCTTGAGTATATATATTTCCAGCATTTCTCAAGATAAACACATCACCGGGTTTTAGTTGAAATATACGGTGAATATCTATTCTCGAATCCATGCACGTGAGTATTAGAACAGGATATCTAGGAACTTTATCTTCAAGTTGAATACTTTCTATTCCTTGGATAATCTTCCATTGGAACCCTAAATTTCCTTCTATTAACAATTTTTCAATCTCTTCAATCATACTATTCTAATCCTTAAAAAATACATTAAAAAAAATAAAAATAAAAAAAAAATCTAACCCTTTTTCTTAACTAAGATTTCTCTTATTTTTTCTGTGCCTCCATTATTAAAAAAATCCTTAATTTTATCTGAATATTCAGGTAAAAGCTGTAAGAACGGTAAAATTGCTCGAGATATTGAACTAAATGCTTCATTGCCATCCCCCATGATAAACATTTTATCAGTTCTTAAATTCTTAAATATTTCCGT
>CAZRBD010000144.1:0-9852 GCA_964598265.1 uncultured archaeon | reverse complement strand
GGAAAGTCTTAACGAATTTTTTATAGGTTTTTTGAAGGTGGTCGGCAATAAGAAAGATGTTTTGGGGTTTTTGGTCTGTTAATATTTTACTCATTTATTCAAACAACTCTTTTTGTTTTGAAAATTTATCAAATGCATTTAATATTAAAATTTTAGTTCTAAATTCATTATAGTTATTCATATCATATTTTTTAGTGACTGTAAAAGTATCAATAATATATTCCAATTCTTTTCTGCTATATTTATATAAATGTGCATATATCGCATCTAATTCGGCTCTCAAGCAGTTTCTTTCCTCAAGATCCCATTTGTAGGGAGATCCACTATATCCACAGTTTTCAGCGAAATTTTTAAGATCATATGAAGTAAAAGATAACTGGATTACTTTTGGAATAATTAAATTGATGAGATCTTGCTTATAAATTTCAAGAGGAACAACTGGAATTTGATAAAATATAAAATTACTTAAATGAGTACCTGATGTTTTTTGTCTAACTATATAATCATAACATAATGAATTTAGATTTGCTAAAAGTAGCGCTATGTATCTTGGAGGAAATTTGGAAATAAAAACACCTCTTAATGAATAAGATATTGCTAAATTAGGAATAATACACGCTATCATGGTTCTTTCGTTTGTTGTTGCGGTAACATCTCTAAAAGCTAAAACCCATTCATATGAATACCCTTCTGGTTTTCTACTCTCTATAATGTCTTTATGGACAAAATAACGAGGTACAACTGTGAACTTAATATTCTGATGTTGTTCTGAACTAGTTGGTATAGAAATTGCAGTTCTTTTTGCCGCTTTTTCTCTAAAATCAATTGAAGCAGCGCGATGATCATATATCTTCATCATTCTGCCTTCATAAAGGGGAATAAATTCCTCGATTTTGGATTCGATATCATCTAAACTCTTTAAAATTTTCTTCTTTGAATCTTCTGTTAAATGAACTAAACCTTGACGCATTGTTACATTCCAGCTATTTTTATTATTATTCTCATCTAATAAAATAGGAAATGTGTTATATACACGCATTGTGATTTCAAAATCTTTTTTAGCCTTAAAAATTGGACAAGTTTTTGTGTTTGGATTTAATACTTTAAAATCAGTTATTTTAAGATCAAATTTTCGATTTTCATTAAAATAATCCTCAATATTGTGTAAAAAAAACTTTAATGTCAAACAACACTCACCCGACAAAAATAACTTGGCTCTCTGAGGTGAATAGAAAGGTTTATCTTCGTTTAATCCTTATTTTATTTAATGCCAGCAAAACCTTCTGAAATTAAAAAAGCTACAATCCACACCTATTGGGATTCTAAAGAAGGATTGATCTGTCCCTTATGTTCTTCGCAACTTCAACATGAATTCAATAATGGAGGCAGGAAAATTGTTACTTTAAAGGGTTCTATATGGGTGGTGACTAATTATTATAGCTGTGTTAACCTTAAGTGTGAAATGCATGAAGCTTTTCCAGCAGCATATCATTCTGCCATGCAAAGGAAGAGATTTTCCTTGGAAGTATGGGCAAAAGTGATACAACATCATTTTAAGCATCATCTTAATTATTCCACCACCGTTGAACTCATGTGGGACGATTGGGACGTATCAATTTCGAGGAACACGGTGAGAAGTATCTGTGAATTTTTTGAAATGGCAGGAAAGCAATATACGGATAAGAAAGTCCTAAAAGAGGTCCGATCAAGTGGGAGGATCGTTTTATCGCTAGATGGAGCCCAGCCAGTTAAGAACGAGCCTTCTCTTTGGGTCTTTTCTGATCGCCTTACAGGAAACGTGCTTCTTGCAAGGAACTTAGAATCTGCTCCCGCATCCACGTTATGTGCTATATTTCAAGAAATTGAAATGCTCTACAGCGTTCCTATCGTAGCCATCATTTCCGACAAGCAAAAAAGCATTGTAAACAGTGTCAAGCAATTTAAATCAGATATCCCTCACGCGTATTGCCAATACCATTTCCTTAACCACATTGCCGAGCCTATTGCTTCAAAAGATTCACATCTTAAGAAAACTCTTCGGAAATTCGTAAAACAACTCTCAATTGTCCAAAATAGTAAATTTGCCGATTCTAACGGATTATATAAGTTGTTTCATCCCATTAGCGAGGAACTAAAATGTGCCATCTCCACGCGTGGTGATCGATTTGATGTGTTTCCGGGAATCGAGGCCCACGCCAATTTAGAGTTTGTTGTATCGCGTTTAGAACAATTTGAGGAAATTGAACTTACTCCCAAAGTTTCTCGCACATTGAACACTCTTCTTGCATCGTTAAGGAATTTACTTAAAGAGAATCGCTATTTACGAGAAGAAATAATGACTTTGATGCCTGATTTCCTGTCGGTTCGCAAAATTTTGGCCAAAAGGGAAAAAAAAGCTTCTCAAATCGAGAAAGAGGTGAAAAAATGGGTATACAAACTCCAAGGCCGCTTGAAAAGAAGGAAATTGGAATCTAATCCTCAAAACATCAAGTGGCAACAACCTTCTTTCAAGTTAAGTTGCGAGGAAATATGGCAACAATGGATTCGGTTAGTAGATTCTTATAGTGAAGGATTGTACGAGGCTTACGATGTCGAAGAATTAGATTTTACCAATAATGCCAAGGAGCAGCTGTTTCACCGCAGCAAGCATCATTTTAAAGCCCTTTTGGGGCGCGAAAATGTCGCAAGAGCGTTTCTAAATCACGGAGGGCTGCATGTCCAACTATTAGATATCGATTTTTCGAAAAAAAATGTAACAAGCGTGCTTTTAGCGTGTGAAACCCCACTTATTGAAGCCCAAAGAAAAGAGTTTAACGCGCAGTACGCAACAGTAAGGCGTACGTGGAGAATTAGAGAAAAAGACACAGGAAACTTCACCCAATTTAAAGATAACTTGACTCAACTAGAGCGACCCTAATCTATTTTGTCGAGTGAGTGGGGTTTGACATCAAAGAAAAAAATGGAAAATTTCATAAATTATTTCGATATTTATTGGCAGGAAAAGGAGACGTAAAAGATATGAAGCAGAAATTGTATAAATAATGAGATATTCTGGCTGGGAATTATATATAATAAAATTTTATTTATTCTACGCTTTTTACTTAGCCACGTAATTATTACATCTACCGTGAGAAAAATTTTAATTATAAAGAGATAGTTTTATTTAGACTCCAATTCAATTAGAATAGAGGTGTATAATTTTGACTATAAAAACAAATATTACCGAAATGTTTGGAATAAAGCATCCAATCGCAAGTGCCGCGATGGGACCTTTCAGAACAACGGAATTAGCAATAGCAGTTTCTGAAGCAGGTGGACTTGGCATGATCTCTCATGCTCACCAATCTATGGATGGTAGAGAAACAACTGCAATAGTTGCTATGAAAAAAAATCTTGATTATGTAGTTGAGCATACTGATGGGATTTTTGGGTTTAATATCAGAACGTCGAGACTTACAGTAGATTGTGACAAATTTATTTCGGAAACTGCAAAGCATATAATGGGAAATCCCAAATTGAGAGAACAATGCCTATATGCGCTCACCAGTGCGGGTTCAGCATCACGAATGCCCAAGAACAAAGATTTCCAGAAATTAAGGGAAAGCACAAATATCAAACATTTTCATGTAGCTCCTGCTCTATGGCTTGCTGATAAATGTGTCGCAGCGGGATGTGACGGACTTGTTGTAACAGGTTTCGAAGGGGGAGGCCACCAAGCGTATGAAAAAGTTGGTGGGTTGGTTCTATTGCAACAGGTACAGGAAAAACATCCAGATATTCCAAAAATTGCGTGCGGTGGATTCGCAACAGGAGCAGGTATGGCTGCAGCTTTAGCTCTAGGGGCAGGAGGAATTGCTATGGGATCGAGATTTATTGCGTCTCATGATAGTGAATTTCATGAAGATTATAAAAAAATAGTGCCACTTGCTAAAGCTCATGATACTATTGTGAGAACGGGAACTTTAGGATCCATTAGGCTATGGAGAAACAAATATTCTTTATCAAAAGGATTAGTACGAAATAAAGAAGAGAAAATGGCTGAAGAAAAGACAACGGGGGAACATAGAACCACCATATCAAAGGAAGACCTTGCCGAAGAATTAAGAAAGGAAGCATATGCTGCTTTTGCAGTTTTTGAAGGTGATATGGAGAATGGGGCAGTCTTATTAGGACAGAGTATAGGAGTAATAAGCCAACTCGAGAGTGTTTCAGATATCATTGAAACAACCATCAAAGATGCAGAAAAAGCATTGAGAAAAGCGATAACATTCGTGGATTAGGTCTACAAGCACTTTCCAATTATATTTTTTTTTAAAACTTTTCAAAAATTCCTTTCAAAAACTAAAAATATTTTTGTGAGATATTCGCCATTTTTAGCAGGTTTTGTGAATATGAAAATTTTCCATCACCAGTATAAAGCATCCAGGACATTCTTGGTGCCTGATAATATATGCTATGAGCACGCCTATATATGGTGAAAGATTATTTAAAACTCAACTTTTCACAATTTTTGAGTTAGATAAATGATAATAAAGAAAAATTAGGTAAATCAGAATGTTTAATGAACATTCATGAATATAAAAAAAATAAATTTATGTTACCATAGCAGATAGGTTTCTTATATGTTTTTCTGCAGTTTTCATTATGTCATCAATTATATCCGGTACTCGATCTACGCTGTTAATAATTCCAATACTTTGACCTACAAGAACAGCTCCATCCGTGACATTACCATTATAAGCGAGTTCATATTTTTTTGCTTGTTCTAACAATTCTTCTGTGCTAGTTTGAGCCTCCTGAGCCATTTTTTCTTCTTTAGTGGCAACAATATTACGGGATAAAGAATATTTGTTCTTCCAGAGTCTTATTGGTCCAAACCCTCCTGTTACTAAGACCGTATCTTGTGCTTTAGCAGGCACAATTATATTCTTTATACCCTCGTGGAATTCACTTTCTTTTGATGCTATAAATCTAGAACCCATTACAATGGCTCCAGCACCCATAGCTAACGCAGATGCAAGCGCTTGACCTGTAGCAAAACCTCCACATGCCGCAATAGGTATATCTGGATATTTTTGAGTAACTTGTTGTAGTAGAACTAAAGAGCTGACTCTTTCATATGATTGATGTCCTCCACCTTCATTTCCAGTAATTACCATACCATCTACACCTGTAGCAACGCATTTTTCAGCAAGCCATAGAGCCGGAGCTACATGAAAATGCTTGATATTTGAGGCTTCTCTTAATCTTTGGAATGGTTTTGATTGTGGGAGCATTTTTGAAGATCCCGCACTAGTAACAACATATACGCATTGTTCCTTTATTTTCGGGTTTTCCATGATAAACCTAGGAATCTTTTTACAAAGAGCTCCAGCAGCAGGAGCAGTTCGTGAGGTTAGGATGTTAAATCCAAAGGGTTTATCAGTGTGTTCCACCACAGTTTTCATGTTTTCTTTCATTATATCCACAGGGCTTTTTCCAGCTATATATTCACTGGCTAAACCAGTATTACTCAATACACCAAGACCCCCTGCTTCAGAAACTGCTATTGCTAATTCTGTTGTATAAAATGGGCCCATTGGCGCGCTGATAATGGGGTGTTTAATACCTAATAATTCAGTAATTTTAGTTTTAATTACCATATCATATCATTTTAAAATTTAATTCTATTGATTTAATTCGTAATTTTAAGTTAATATACCATATTTATGTTTAAGAATTTTATTCTTTAATCATAAGATGATTTATGCATTCTACTCTTACTTTTGAAGGAGGGGGCTAGATTTTAAGGTTTTTTTTCTCTAACTTTTTTAAATTCCTTTCATGGACCTAATATAAAATTCATTATATTTCCATCTCACTTCAAAAAATATTAGGTGAATAATTTTAATGTACAAATATTCTTAAAAGAATTATTAAATTTTCATTCAAGATAGAATATTAAGGACTTTAAGCTCCCATTGCTAATTTTTTTCTTACTTAACGAGTATGTTGTTATTAGAACCCCAAGATATATTTAAAATATATAAAATATATTTAAAAATCAAATAAAAAAAATAAAGTGATAAATATTACAAAAAATGAAAAGGAATACACTGGCACCGGAACACCTATGAAAGCAATGGTATATACAGAATACGGAGGTCCGGAGGTTTTCCATCTCAAGTATGTAGAAAAACCTATCCCAAAGGACAATGAAATACTTGTTAAAGTATATGCATCTACCGTTTCATTCGGGGTGAGGATAGCTCGAAGTGGTAACCACCCAGATTCCAAATTATTTTCTTACGCGTCGCGACTCATGTTTGGTCTCAAAAAACCAAAAAAGAAATTCCATATATTAGGGTGGGAGCTAGCAGGGGAAATTGAAACAGTAGGCAAAGATGTAAAATTATTTAAAATAGGTGACCAAGTTTTTGGAACTACCACAGGATTGAGTACGGGTGCTTATGCCGAATACGTATGTCTGCCTGAAGAATGGCAGAAAGGAGTGGTGGCCATAAAACCAACTAATATGACTTATGAGGAGGCCGCTACCGTTCCAGTCGGGGGAATGGCAGCATACTATTTACTTAAAAAGGCAAGTATCCAGAAGGGTCAAAAAACACTTATCTATGGGGCTTCTGGTACTTTAGGTACTTTTGCGGTGCAGCTGGCTAAGTATTTTGGGGCAGAAGTCACCGGGGTATGTAGTACCGCTAATTTAGAAATGGTAAAATCACTGGGAGCTGATAACGTAGTTGATTACACTAAGGAAGATTTTACCAAAGGTGGTCAGATTTATGATGTAGTGTTTGAGGCGGTAGGTAAGATCTCTTCTTCAACCTGCAAAAAAGCTCTTAAGGAGAATGGAACCTATCTTTCCTCTGCACATAGGACAAAGGAAATAACTGAAAACTTAATTTTACTCAGAGAGCTTATTGAAGCTGGAAAGCTAAAAACGTCATTAGATAGGAGTTATCCGTTGGAACAGATGGTCAAAGCTCATACATACGTCGATAAAGGTCATAAGAAGGGGAACGTAGCCATAACTGTGGTAAAATCTTAGATTTCTACTTTTTTCTTTTTAACTATATTATCAATTTAATTAACCAAATAGAAATGCAATATTATGGTAGAAGATAGGAGTCCAATACTAACAGAAAAGAATATTAATAAATTATATTGAACTTTATTGAAAATGACCGAACCAAATTAATCTTGTAGAAATACTCATGAAAGCGATTGAATGGACCAAATACGGACCACCGAATGTGCTTCAGCTCAAAGAAATTGAGAAACCAATCCCCATGGACAATGAGGTACTGATAAGGATTATTGCAACTACAGTAATAGCAGGGGACTGTGAGATGCGAAATTCCAAATTCAACTCGCCTTTTTTGTGGTTTGTCATGCGAATGTGGCTTGGTCTCAGAAGACCCAAAAAGAATATACTAGGACAAGAGTTTTCCGGGGAGATTGAAGCAGTAGGTAAGGATGTAACGCTTTTTAGGAAAGGTGACCAAATTTATGCTAATATCAGTATAGAATTGGGTTGCTATGCCGAGTATATTTGTCTTCCTGAAGATGGGGTTCTGACAATAAAGCCGAACAATATGACTTATGAAGAAGCAGCAGCCGTTCCTTTTGGGGCACTTGAAGCATTAGCTTATCTTCGAAAAGCAAACATCCAGAAAGGTCATAAAGTTCTTCTATGTGGAGCTTCTGGGACTGTTGGTACCTATGCCATACAACTTGCTAAATACTATGGAGCAGAAGTTACCGCAGTTGGAAATCCCACCAGTTTAGAAGTGATGAAATCTCTGGAGGCTGATATTGTAATTGATTATACTAAAGAGGATTTCACCGCCAAAAGCAATGAGACTTATAATGTTATTTTTGACATAGTAGGTAAGAGTTCTTTTTCAAATATTAAAAGATTGCTAAAGGAAAATGGTTTCTATCTTTTATCGAACCTAAAGATTTCGCATCTTCTTCGACGCAAACGGTCTTCAATGAATCGAATATTTGGGGCTCAAAACGAAGGAGCTGAAGACTTAATTTTCCTCAAAGAACTTATTGAGGCAGGAAAGATAAAATCGATTATAGATAGAAGCTATCCGTTTGAACAAATGGTCGAGGCTCACAACTATGTTGACACAGGGCAAAAAACGGGAAATGTAGTAATAACTTTAGAGTGATAGTTCTATTTATATTATCATTACCATTATAAAAATTATGAAAGCGATTGTATATACAAAATACGGATCAACGGAGGTTTTGCAGCTCAACGGTAGGCAAGATCTCTTCTTCAACCTGTAAAAAAGCTCTTAAGGAGGATGGAGTACTTCTTTCCATTTTTGGTTCCTCAGGAAAGGAAAAAGTTGAAGATTTAATCTTCCTAAGAGAGCTTATCGAGGCTCATACATACGTCGATAAAGGTCATAAGAAGGCCTTAATCTCCTGACCAGTTTCCCAGCCCACAGAGTACCACAGAATCATATGAAGGTAGTGCGGTCGTAGTCAGCTCAGGATGATTTTTCCTAGTGGAATTTTTTCAGGTAATTTATCCTTAATTTTTAAAATCGTCTCAGGGGAGATATTTTCGTAAATTTGTGAAAAAAAATGGTGAATTCTGGATCGATCTTTGAATTGATATTGTATTGTCAATTTCTCAATAATTTTATATTTTTGTAGAACAACCAATAAATTATTCTCACCTATTAGTATAACAAAACCTCTATACAATATATCTTCAAGATACAAACAATTTCCCTTAATGATGAATTCTTTGACAAATGATTCAATAAATTTACTATTTTCATCAATTATTATCTCTTTCTCTTCAGTTTTTCTTATAAGATCCTCAAAAATGGAGTATTCGTAGCCGTAATCTGACAAATTTTCAAGATATTCAGAGAAATTTATGGTTTTTAGTACCACTGGTTTATATTTTTTATCGAGTAAAGGTAACAAATTATTCAAGAATATTTCAGAATCCATTTTGTTATTTTGGCTATATTTCAATATTTCCTTATTAATTATTTGAGGAAATTCTTTCAACATATTCTCTAGATAATAAGAAAAATGAGATCGATATTCCCTGCCAGATCTATAATCCTGATCTTTAATATTATCGATTAAATAAAATATTAATTTTACACCAAATTCTCCTAATTTAGAAAATTATCCTCCAAAAAAAAACCACTAGATTCACATGGGGAATGTTATTTTGGGCCATTGGTACATTCGCATTTTCAATCGTGTTAGTTACCGAGGGAATTGCACCCCTTTTAAATGGATGGTTAGGGATAGTTGCCGGTATTTCTGTTGGTCTCTTTAATGGATTAAGACTTATAAAACATAAAATAGCCGCCTTGCAAGCTATTGGCGCTTTATCAGCGATCTTATTTGAATTACTCACCGCAGTATGGCTATTGACTTATATATAATGTCCGTTAAAGTGATAAATCTTCTATAGCATGGAAGATAGAAGACCATCCTTAGGTTAACCAACTATTTATTAAGAATTCTTTTTTTTGTCTTAAATGAAATGATTAAAGAATGACATCTTCAAGCACTTAAAATAATGGCTTCGGAAAGTTTATTTTTTTTGATGATTTTATTCTCTTTGAACTTAAACTAAAAATTTAAAAATACGGTTATAAAATTGGTAAAAGGAACAGTAAAGTGGTTTGATAAAACTAAGGGCTTTGGATTTATTAATTCTGAAGAAGAGAATGATGTTTTTGTTCATTTTTCAGCATTAATTGGAGATGATGATGAAAACGATTATAAAACCTTAAATGAAAATGATAAAGTCGAATTTGATGTAGTACAAGGTGAAAAAGGTCCTCAAGCAAATAACGTTGT
>CAZRBD010000143.1:0-10052 GCA_964598265.1 uncultured archaeon | reverse complement strand
AGAAGTGCTGAAAATTATAAAAGTCTTGGATATGCTCACAGCAGAGCTGCTGATACAGTTGATACAGTTGAAGAATATATTAGCCAAATCAAATGTGCTGTTAAAGCCTATAAAAAGGCTATGAATCTCTTTCAGCAACTTGGAAATATATCTGTGGCATTGGAATGTGAAGCAGAAATGTTTTTTAAAATTGGATTTCTCGCAACTTCTGATGCGGAAGGTCAGAAGGCATATCGTCAAGCTATTAAACTTTTCAATGACGCAAGTGAAATTTATTCCAAAATGGATGATAGAGAGAGTTTTGCAAGAATGATGTGCCGTATTGCGTCATCTTCGCATCTCCTCCTAAGCTATAATATTAATCAAGAAGAATATACCCAGATTGGTCTACAAGGAATTGAATCTGCTGAAAAGGCTTGGGAGATATCAAGAAAGATTGGAAATATTAAGATTTTGTCTGAGTCATTGAATATGGAAACTTTAATTGGTTTCAATGCAGGGACAGCAGACTTTAAGAAAAATGAGGATGTAAAGGAAGATATAAAGAAACAATTGGGAAAATGTGATAAAAGTATAGCGATAATTGATAATTTAGATGATCCTTATGCTCTTAATCTAGTTTACATGGTAAATGGGATTCAATGTTGCGTATTTGGATATCAATTTATTGAAGATGAAAGAGAACAAGAAGAATACCTTGATAATGGAATAGAATTACTAGAGAAAGCCTTAAGTTTTGCTAGAAAAACAAAAAGTAAATGTAGTATACTACTATGTTTGTTTTTCATAGACTATTTTGCTCTTTTTAGCGGGAGAATGAATTATCTCCAGAAGAGAATTCTTAAGGACATTAAAGATTGTTTGGAACTTGGGAAGATATATGCACGTAGTTATATTTTTTATCACTCTATGGCAAATGTATTACCGGCACTTTACTATACTAATTCTTCTCAAAGGAGTTTTTTTACTACGGCACAACGCAAAACCTATGCTGAAAAAGGGATCCACTATGTAAAAGAAGCGATGAGCGCACCTAATTTCCCTAGTATTATCGCATGGTTGTACCAAGGTTTAATTTTAGCCTACTCTCAACTAACTATTCTTGCTGAATCAACAACAAAGCAAGGTGACTATGCCCAAATAATGCTTCAACACGCAAAACAAGCAGAAAAATTCGGATTAAAATATAAAGGAGGATTTCCTCAAGCTGGTGGTTATACTTCTCTCTATAAGGCTCATAAAACTCTTGCAGATATCGCTAAAAAAAAGGAAGATAGGATTATACATCTAAAAAAAGCAATAGAGGCCCAAAAAATATCAAATCAGTATGCTATATTATCTCGCTCTGGTACTATTACGGAACAAATGAGACTTGGACTATTACTTGAGGAATTAGCTATCATAACTGGAGAAACTACTATTTTAAACCAAGCCCGGGAAGTTTTTCTCCATACAATAAAAGAGAGTGTTGGTAGAAGATATTTTTCTTATGAGGCTGCTAGTTATCAATATATCGCTCGTATAGAAGATCGATTGGGTAATTTTATGCTTTCTGCAGAAAATTATAAGAAAGCTCAGGGAGCATATAATAAGTCTTTGATAATGATAAAATATAAGCTTCTCAAGAAAAGAATCAATGAAAAATTTAATTATGTAAAGGCTTGGAATTTTATTGAAGAAGCTAAATCGTTTCATGTACGAGAAAATCATATACAAGCTAAGGAATTTTATAAAAAAGCTTATGATATTTTAATAGAATTGCGAGGTTACGGTTATGAAGCATCTTATTATTATGGTTGGATATCACTGGAAGAAGCAGAGCAACTGAGTAAACAAGAAAAGCACGAAAAAGCCATAGAAAGTTTTAAAAAGACAGGAAAAATCTTTGAAAAAGCAATTGAAGCATTAAAAAAATCCTATAAGCGTTCAAAAGAAAAATTTGAAAAAGAGAGAATAAATAAATTTGAAAAAATAGCTCAAGTAAGGGTGAATCACTGTATTGCTAGAGTAAACCTTGAAGAAGCGAGGATTTTAGGAAAACAAGGTGACCATATTGCAGCCGCAGAAAAATTCGCTATTGCATCTTCTCAATTCAGAGATATATGTATTTTATTTAAAATTAAAAGGGAACGAGAGGAATTAGAAGCAGTTTATTATCTGTGTAGAGCTTGGGAAAATATGGAACTTGCTGAAAAATATGAAGATCCTTATAGATTTTCTGAAGCATCAACGCTGTTTGCAAAAGCCAGTAATCTATTCACAGATACAAAGTTAAAATTACTGGCTTCTGGAAATTCAACATTTTGTCAAGCACTTGAATATGGTTGTAAATTTGATGAATCTATTGAAATGAATATTAAAAAAGATTTATACCCGAAAGTTAAGTTAACACTTAGTAAAGCTGGTACTTCATATGAGAAGGGAGGTTTTGAAAGTGGAGCTGATTGGGCACAGGCTACTTCTATATATTTTGATGCAGCATGGCACTTAATCAAAGCTGATGAAGAAACAGATCTTCAAGAAAAGGGAAAACTTTTAGGGATAGGCGCACGATATTTACAGTCTGCAGTAGAACTATATGGGAAAGCAGGCTATAAAGATAAAGAAAAGGAAGTTCAGGATCGATTGAATAGAGTTGAAAAGGAAGAATCAATTCTTTTTTCCGCTTTGAGTACTATAAAAGAACCTTCAATTTCCCGAAGTACTATGGGTATAGTTGCTCCTTCTTGCCCTACTGAAACTAGTCAATCTCCTCGAATAAGTGAAGCTCGTCAGTTAAGTGATGAAGAAAAACGTGTAGCAATAGAGAGAATGGATAGAAAGAAATATCAATTAGTCTATAGAGATCTGTTTAAAGAATATCCTAAAGTTCAAAAAAGAGAGTGTAGAGTTGGAATTGCTCAAACAGGTGTATCTGAGAGCGGAAATATCATGAAAGAACTATTCGAAATGAAATCTTCAGGACTTCTAACTGTAAAAGAGAATAAAATTGAAGAAATAAGGTCTAAAGTTAAAAATATGATTGAAAAAGCGCATAATGAGGGAATTAATATCTTACTCTTTCCAGAAATGTCTGTTGATCTTAATTATGGTGATTTACTTGAAGATATATCAGATTTGGCCAAATTGTATAACATGTATATCGTTCCAGGATCTTTTCATGACCAAGAAACAAAACGAAATATTAGTATGGTTTTTGGACCAGAAGGAATTCTTTGGGAGCAAGAAAAGCATATCCCCGCAATTATTAGTACTGGAGAAGGAAACCGTTTTAAAGAAGGAATAGAAGTTAGCAGTTTACCTCGGAGAACAATCATTTGCAATACAGAATATGGTAGAATCGCAATCGTTATTTGTCGGGACTTCCTTGATATGGATCTCAGAGTAGAACTAAAAAATTTTGAGCCTCCTATTGATATAATTCTTAATCCCGCATTCACACCTGTAACAGCTGATTTTAAAGCGGCTCATTTTGATGCCCGTAGATCCATCTATGCTTATTCATTTTTCGCTAATATTGCGGAATTTGGAGAATCTCTAATTTACACACCAGAAAAAGATCGAACTAAACGAATTATACCAGCAAAAGAAGAAGGTTTAATTTTTAAAGACGTAGATTTATTCAAGTTGCGCTCTGAGCGTAAAAAATGGGAAAAGGAACAAAATAAAGAACGATTATTCATCCAAAGCACAAGATAGAATTTATAAAATATTAACTACCAAATATTTATTCTAACAAGATATTCCATTGTTTACCTATAATTTCAATAATTTTGTTAATAAACTTGATATTCCTTTAGAATTTCAAATGCTTTTTCTTTTTTGGTAATATCCATAATTTTATTTTACATTAACTGATTTTTGTCGAAATTCATCTATATTGTTTTTATCTCTGCAATTGGACGTATAACACACGGATTACCAAACAAATAAACCTGGTTAAGCGAAGCAATTAAGGTTATAGAAGGAGGTAAATCTTCTTAATAATTATCATTTAACCATTACACTTATAGAGTTTTTAAATTGGAATTCTTTTTATAAATTCTTCTTCATTTAAGTCATATCGGTAAATTATAGAATAAAAAAAAAAGTAGAATAAAATCAGCTAGCAAAAAATATATTTAATGGGTTAGGTATTAGAATTATTATAAAATGAAATTAGAAGAAATAAAGAATGTATTTAAGGAAATTCTGTCTAAGGAAAAGGAGATAATAGCCACTTATCTTTATGGTTCTGCTTCCTACAGTGAATTTTACGAAGATGTAGATATTGGGCTATTAATTGATGAAGGATTCAAGCCTAATTATTTGTATGAAGTAAAATTAGCGGGAAGGCTAGAAAAAACATTTAAAAATAAAATCGGTGTTAGTAAATCTATTGACGTTCGAGTTCTAAATGGAAAACCTGTAAGATTCCTTTTTTCAGTACTTAAAAATTCAAATTTAATTTACTCGGTGGATGATCCCAAAAGAGTCCAATTTGAAGCAAGGATTATGAAAGAATATTTAGATTTTAAGCCTCATTCTGAATTTTATGAAAATATGAGAAGATATAGATATGGAAATAGATAAGGATCTAATCCAAGATAAAATAGATGTTATTGAAAAGAATTTAAAATTTTTAGATGAATATAAAAGTGTGGAAATAGAAAAATTTTTGAGTATTTATAAAGATGTTCAAGCTGTAAAGTACTCCCTGTTCGAAATAATAGAATCGTGTATTGATATTGCTTCACATATTATTTCTGTAAAAGGATTTGAAAGAGCTGAGAGTTATGCTGAAATGTTTGAAATTCTTGAAAAGAATAAAATTATTGAATCTAAATTGAGTAGAAAGTTATCTGACATGGCAAGGTTTAGAAACATTCTTATTCATAGTTATGCAAAAGTAGATAATTCCAAAGTTTTTACATATGTTAAAGAAGAATTAATAGATGTAAGAAATTTTATCAAAAAATTATTAGAAATAACTAAAACTTGAATATAAGATCTTCATAATTGATTAAAATCCAAACTAATTATCCCTATTTATTCAATAAATTAAGACTAGAAAAGAAGAAAAAGTTATACTTTAAAAAAAATTGTTTGGAAAGAGATAGTGAGCAGAATAGAGAAAGTTTTTTATCCAAAACATAAGATAGAATTTATAAAATATTAAGTTCCAAATATTTGTTCTAACAAGATATTCCATTGTTTAACTATAATTTCAATAATTTTGTTAATAAACATGATATTCCTTTAGAATTTCAAGTTCTTTTTCTTTTTTGGTAATATCCATAATTTTATTTTACATTAACCGAATTTCGTCGAAATTCATCTAAAATGTTTTTTATCTCAGAATTTGGACGTACAACACACGGATTACTAAACAAATAAACCTGCTTAAGCGAATCAATTGATGTAATAGAAGGGGGTAAATCTTCTAAATAATTATCATTTAGCCATAACACTTGTAGAGATTTTAAGTATCCAATTTTCTCAGGAATTTTTGTTAAATGATTATTGCTTAGATCTAAAGTCTGAATTGAATTTAAATTGGAAATTGTTTCAGGAATTTTAATCAAGTTATTATAACTCAAACCAATAATTTGTAAAGATGTAAGATCTCCGATCCTTTCAGGAAGAGCAACTAAAGAATTGCTCCATAATGATAAAAATTCAAGAGATTTCAAATTCGTGATTGATTCTGGGAGATTGGTTAGTTGGTTATGATCCAATTTAATTTGTTTTAAAGAAATTAGATTCCCTAAAGATTCTGGGATCTCATGGATTTGATTAATACCTAAATTTAGTTTTTGTAAATTTTGCAAAAACCCAATACTCTCTGGTATTTTTTTTATTCTATTATGGCTTAAATCTAGATTTTCTAGCTTTTCAAGAGATCCAATCGATTCAGGAATGACTGTGAGCCCATAATTTACAAGTTTTATTTTTACGACTCTTTTACTCCTTATTTTAAATCCTGCTTGGATTTCTTTCTTATCGGATTTGAGCAAGCCAATCTGTTTAAGCTTCAGAACTTTAGAATCTTTAATATTATCAAGCAGGAGATCTAATAAACAACTCAAATCAACTTCATCAAGAATTTCTTTATATTTTTTTGAAAATTCTCTAGCAATACTAATCTTTAAATTAATCAGTACAATCTCAAGTTCTTCATCATTTAGGTAATTAAGGTAATTTTCAGAAATCAAATAGGTTACAACACTTTTATGACCAGATTCCATTCTTTTAGCTATTTCCTCTTTAAAAACCCTTTTTGCTATTTGATCTCCCACATCAGTTAATTTTTTTAATAATGGAAACGCTAAATTACTATGAAGTAATCTTGTATCGTAATTATGCTCCCTCCATACTTGTAAATTCGAACAATGACCCCAAAACTCCATTTCAGCTGGGATTTTACGATTTATCTTTACATATTCTAAAGTATGGTCTAAATTATTGCTAGCATCGTCAATTGACTTGATATCTTCATATAACTCAATTTCATTTGCAGAAATATCAATTAACAAATACTTGCATTGAATAAATCGTTTATCTTTAACATAAATGACTGTTTTACTTTTTTCAAGCTTTAAAGTAATAAAGTTATTGACTTTGAATTCTTTTTTAATATAATTTACTTTAAATTGCTTTTTAAAATTGTACTTTTTTTTTTTAATTATTTTCTCATGGGTATGTAAGACTTGCAATTTAACCCCGCACTTGTAACAGTAATTGTAATTTGCTTTATTTGGTTTTCCGCAATTCGGACATTGATACATGCTTAACTTTAAAGAATTACTCTATTATAATTCCATTCCTATTTGTAATAACAATCTTATTATTTATCCTTTTCTCTGTAATAATAAAATGTAAGAAGTTGTCAGGAAATCCTATTGAAAAACCACATTTATAAATAAATAAGAAATAACATTCCATTCGTGAAATCACTATTCTCTCGGAAATTTACCATGTTTTTGGAGGAATTCCCTATATGAATTAACTTTATCCAGAACAGACCCAGTTAACTCTAAACTTTCAAATACAGGAACATTGCGATTTAAAAGCTTCAGTTTGAATTTGTACCTACTTTTGTATTCTTCAAAACCCTCATTAATTTTTAACATTACACAATACATTGGCTTTGTACATATTCTCTTAGCTTTAGTAATATATCTGATAAACTCCTTATTTAAATCCAAATCTTTATAGCCTGCCTCTTCCAAAATATCTGCAAATCCCCCAAATCTTTCAGGGTCCTTAATAAATATAATTGATGATATATTTGGATCTTTATCTAAAGCTAAAATTGTACGATAATAAATATGTGGTTGGATACCAGATCCTCCTAAATCGATTGGGTTGGTTATATTTGTATTTACGTTTGGAATGAATCTTTTCATTTTAATGATAATTTTATCTGAGAGGGGGGGTATTTGCAAGTTGTGTCTTTCAAAAATATCTACAGACTCTATGGTTGATCCTCCTCCAATGCCAATAACTCCAATTTTACGAGTATTTGGTAAGCGTGTCAGATTAAAAGCAGAAGCTACAGCAACCAGTTCATTTGAATTGCCTACAATACAACTACCTGTTTGTTTGCCAACAGCTTTCCAAATTGCATTGTTTCCTGCGAGACCTCCTGTATGTGATAAAATTGCCTTTTTTGTAGCTTCACCATATCCTACTCTCCAGAGTATTACAGGTTTTCTGTTTAGGTTACAATTCTGGACCGCACGCATAAAGTTTCTCCCTACATCTATAGATCTTAAATTTTCAACGTATAACCCAATAATTTTTGTATAATCGTCATGTAAAAAGTATTCCAAAAATTCTACATGCGATAAATCTAAGGAATTTCCAATTGAAACGAATTTTGAAACATAGAGTCCATATGAGACAGCTAATTGAGCTAAATTTTGTGCGATACCCCCTGATTGAAAGACGCCACTAAAGTTCCCTGATTTACGTGATTGTTCAAACGCAAAATAAAGTCCGCCCTTTGGATTGTATACACCAATACAATTCGGTCCGATTATGCGAACTTTATACTTCCGAGCCATTTCCAAAACTTTTTCTTCCAGATTTTCATTCCCAACTTCTCGAAATCCTGATGAAAAAATTGTACAGAAAGGCACTCCTTTTTGCCCAATTTCTTCAATTAATTGTGGAGTTAATCGAGCAGGAACAGCTAAAATTACGTAATCTATTGGATCTGTTATTTCTAAGATGGAGTTGTATACTTTATAACCATATAAATGTTTCCCACTTAATTTTGGATTAAATATATATATGGGACCTCGAAATTTATTTTTCATTGATCGTGCAAAAAAGCCTCCACCAGAGAGATCATAGCTAGCACCAATAATACCAATTGCTCTTGGAAAAAATAAGCTCTCAAAATTAATCTTTTGTTCGCCTTTTAGAGTAGACATGTGAAAAATCCGTTAAATGTAAGTTAAAATCGGTAAGTAGAATAAAACAAATCGATTAAAAAATTTTATTAGTTGATTTTTTTAATAACATAACGTCATCTGTAAAAATGCTATCAACTTAGTTGGGATTAAACATTCATACTTAGAACTTGTTTCATTTTATGAATATCGTTTGTAATTATTCCGTCAACTCCATATTTTATTAATCTTCTCATTATGGGTTTAGAATCAACTGTCCAAGGGAAGACTTTTATAGAATTTTTATGCGCAATTTCTACAAAATCCTTATCAACAATAGTATAGAAGGGATTTATTGCATATAAGTGATTATCTATACAAAACGATATCATCTGTTTTTTTCTGTCATCATTATAATTCCTTAGATATTGGGTTGGTTCTAAAGATGCCAATTTTAATTTTGGTGCTATTCTTTGAAATTCTAATAGTTCTGGATGTATAAAAGAACTCAGTATTATTGAATTTATCACATTATATTTTTTAAAGATGTTAACAGCTTTTCTCGAAATTTTTTCAACCTTTATTTCACAGTTTAAATTAATTTTTCCCATTGTTAATTCAATTACTTCTTCTAATGTTGGAATTATCTCTCCTTCACCAAAATCCAGAGATTTTAAGTTTTCAAGTATACTATCTTTAATTTGACCATGGTGACCCGTTAATCGTTGCAGATCATCATCATGGGTAACAACGAGGGCTCCATCTTTAGTTTCCTGAATATCTAATTCAATATAATCGGCCTTTAAATCTATTGCTTTTTTAAAAGCTTTAAGTGTATTTTCTGGAGCTATAACATTTGCTCCTCGGTGGCCTATAATCAAAATTTTATCTATAGTTCCCATAAAACACACATTTTTCATAGAGTTAAAATAATATTATAAAATTCTTTATTATTTATGATTTCTTTTAGATTAAAAAGCAAATTATGTGTTTTTATCTAATTGTTTATTTAATTAGAAAATCTTTTGAGCATAATTCTGTATCAATTTATCATAATATAGAGATTTGCATTACGATTTTTATATTTTGATCTTAATTCCGTTTTACCCATTCTTAATAACAACCTAATAATACGAACTTAAAATATATCTGTAAACACATAATGTAAATAAAAAGTTAAATTTATAAGTCTATAATATTTTTGGTATTAATGTATTTGGCAAATGTACCAAACCGTCAAGTTTAAATATTTAAAATCAAATTAATAGTAAGTATAACATACAACCTGGTGATTTAAATTAAGTTTTGCCCCCAATGTGAAAATATTATAATCCCAAAGAATCGTAAATTGTTCTGCAATGCTTGTCAAGTAGAATACGACTTATCTACTTCTAAAACAGAGGATTTTAAGATAGTAAAAAAGATAAGACATGATGAAAAAGAGTATGCTCCAATAATAATGAGAAAAGGGTTGAAGAACGAGAGAATTTCTTCTCAAGACCGTAAAGCCTTTGAGGATTATTTTTCAAGTTCTATTTAATTATTGATAATATAATCTTTGGGATCTATTGTAAGACAACTTATTCTTCCTTATCTTATCAACATTAAAAAATTTGAACTCCCAAATTGTTATTTCAAGTTTTAAATTATTTAAAATTTAATAAAATAATAATT
>CAZRBD010000142.1:0-10230 GCA_964598265.1 uncultured archaeon | reverse complement strand
GTCTCGAGGTTTCTTACAATCCCCAATAAGTACAATTTCTGGAGCTGCTCCCTCAAATTTGTCCTTTAATGCTTTACCGTTTGTAATTCTAGCCCCACAATATATTAAATTATCTGCCTGAATACTTACTTCATTTTTATTTTTATCCAGGAATTTGACACTACCATTTACATCTATAAGCTTTGCCTGAGTATAAATGGGAATATTTCTATCCTTTAATTGTTTATAAATACCAAAGGATCTTCCTGCATCATCATTCTGTCTTAGAATTTGAGCCACACCTAATTCTGGACCTACAAGTGCTTTTATATTATATCCTTGGCTATCTAAAGTTATCGCAGTTTCTGCTCCTCCTCTCCAAAACGTATCTAACCCCCATACTACTAAATTTTTCCCTAAAGGTTTAGTCTTTAAAATAGCCTCATCTTGGGTCAGTACATTAGCTTTTCCTTTCAAGTTTACTGGGATGGTAGCATCTGAACCGGTTGCTAAAACTATAATATCCGGTTTTAAACCAATAATTTGCTCTTTCGTTAATTCCTTATTAAGATGTATAGGTATACCTAATTTAGTCAATTGGATTTCTAAATAATTAACCATATTCATAAAGTCTTCTTTTTTATATTCAGCTGCAACAAGAGGCATCAAACCTCCTATTTTATTAGAAATCTCAAATATTTCCACATTATGTCCTCTTAATTTAGCAACTCTAGCTGCTTCCATTCCAGCTATACCAGCTCCTAATATTATTATTTTTTTAAGCTCAGTTGAAGGAGTAAGTTCAGTATACTTAGCACCACTATATGAATCATATACACAAACTCCATTTCTGCACCCCTGTAAACAACCAATACAGAATTTGATATCATCAGCCTTTCCATCAAAGTATTTGTTAGGAGTCTCAGGATCACAAATTAATTGCCGTCCCATATATATAATGTCAGCTTTATCTTGCTGAATAAATTCATCTGCCATTCTAGGGTTGATAATTCTCCCAACTCCTATGACAGGAATATTAACTACTTTTTTAATTGCCTCTGCAAAGTGAATAAAACCTCCATGATCAATATATGTAGGTATCTCTATACCATGGGAAGCTTTAATGATAATACCTTGAGTAATATCAAGGCAATCCACGCCAGCTTTCTCTAAAACTTGAGCAATCTGTTTTCCATCCTCAATTGTGTTTCCACCCTCATATAACTCGGATCCAGAAAATCTCACAAAAATTGGAGGTTTTTCGCCCATTGATTTCCTCATTTTTTCAATTGTTTCTACTAAAAAACGACATCTATTTTCTATTGACCCTCCATATTCATCAGTTCTTCTATTATAAAAACGTGATAAGAAAGCCATATAAAGCATTCCATGACCTGAATGAATATCTACATAATCAAATCCCGCTTTAATTGCTCTTTGTGCTGCTAGGGCAATGTTTTGTTCAAGGTTAACAATTTCTTCAATATTTATCTCTCTTATTCCGGAACCAAGCGTTTTTAGGCGATCACCAAACCCTGGTATCATTGAACTATGTGCTGAAGTTGCTACTATAGGATCTATAGTTGAAGGACCTCTAGCTATCATCTTTATATTTATTAATCCACTAAACATCAGAGCTAACATCCCACCGTAACCCATTTGCATTCCCATTTTAATATCATATTCATGTATCTTCTCAGTAAGCTTTTTATATCTTGGAATATCATCATCAGTTCCTATATGTGCTAAACCAAAACTTGTTGTAACGGGAGGTTCAGGAGAAGTGTTTTCAAAAGTAATTAATCCTGCTCCTCCACGAGCTATTTGTTCGTGTACGCGAAAGGTCGCCTTTGTTGGAAGCCCCTTTCGATTAGATGAAAATGTCAACATAGGTGGAAAGCCAAGCCTATTTTTAACTTCCATATCTCTAATTAAGATTGGATCGCTTAATTTTACCATTTTTTTAAATCCCCACTTCTATTAATTTAAATTTATAAAAATAATTAAGAAAAAATAATTAATTTAATGATTGTTCTACTAACTCCATCAGATCAACCATCTTTAGTTTGGATCCCATTTCAACTATAGCATCAGACAAATTTCTATAACAGAAAGGACAAATGCTTACTATATAATCTGCTCCTGTATTTTCAGCTTCTTGAATTCTACTTTTAGCAATCTCATGAGCTAGTTCAGGAAAGCCCTTTTTAACGCCTCCTCCCGCCCCACAACAATTCGCACTCTGTTTAATTGTTTTCATTTCAGTTAGATTTGCTATTTTTTTCAATATCTCTCTCGGTTCTTCATAAAGTCCCATATGTCTTCCAGTATGGCATGGATCATGATATGTAACGTTGAATCCTAAGTTTTTAAATTGAATGTCTTTTTCTTTTATTAAATTGTTTAAAAATTCGACAGTATGGAGAATCTTAATATCTAAATCTTTAAGGATATCTGCATAATCAATTTTCAGTGTTCGATAACAACCCGCGCAACTCGTTACAATGGATTTTACTCCACTTTTCTTAAAAAGTTCATAATTTTTCTGAGCTACAGATTTAAACGCATTTCGATCGCCTGTCCGCATCCCAACACTACCACAACAGACTTCCTGTTCACCTAAAATTGAAAAGTCAATGTGTAACTTATTAAAGACTTTTGCAGTATTTATTGCTATAGATTCAATATCAGGAGTTAAAGCAGACGTACATCCAACAAAATAGAGAACCTCTGCTGTTTCGGTAGTGGCATTTTTTATTTTAAAATCAAGTTTTTCCGTCCATTTATTTTTAAGTTTATTATCTCTCCCATATGGGTTTAGAAGCTCAACCATGGCTTTATTCATTGGTATGTGGGCTTCCAACCCACACCCGGCATCTACTAATTCGGCTCTTAGAGCTTCATAAAGAGCAACATTATCCATATCATAAGCACAAGCTTCTGTGCATGCACCGCATGTAGGACACTGAAATATGACATCCGCCATATCTTTACTCAATTCTAATTTACCCTGCCATAGTGAGCGAATGATTTGCATTTTTCCTCGAGCAAAAAAAGGTTCAAATCCAGATGTATGGTCTCTTGCCACGCATACACCCCACTTGGGCGGAGTCGCCGTGTAATCAGTTTGTTCTCTGCAATCCCCGCATGCTATACATTGTAATACACTCGGGCCAACTTTAGCTAAACGTTTAAATTTTTCTTCTGGTTTGATTTCTGTCATTTTTACATCCCCTATTCTCCATCTTTTACAAAATATTTCGTTATGTCGTCTTCATAACTATGCATATGGAATTTATTTGGACTCAAAAGAAAGTTTGGATCTACGGTTTTTTTCATGTCTTTGAAAAATTGCCTATATTCTGGTGTAAATGCATCTGCTTCTACAATTGACTGTGAAATTGATTCACCAAGCCAGTAATGAACTGCTCCATAACGTACCTGATATCTCGTTTTCTTATGCCACATATTCATGTTCTTTTCTCGCGCTTCATCAGTATTATCACCAGTAAATCCACCTAGCACAACAAAATTTCCATTCGGAAGAAGATATTGCATTGTAGCAAATGTTCCGGGTGGTAACGCATTTCCATCAGGAAATTCATCTTTATGCTTTAGATCAAAATCAACGACATTTTTATATACCTGCCCCATTTGTGAAATCGGTACTTTATGACATGTGACCATTGAGATATTTGAGGGCGAAGGAGATAATGAGGCTTGAAAAAAATGGAAATTTCCTTTTAAATTGTAATTCCATTCTAGTCCTTCCGCACTACCAGCAGGGTTAGGAAGGAGGGTCGTCATATTATCTTTTGACATAATCTTCTCGAGATTTTCAAGATGAACGTCCAAAATTCGTTGATCTGTTGCTTCCAAGGTTATCTGGAATAAAGGACCTTTTATCCTTATTCTTTTACCCTCAGCTGTTCTTAATTGACCTGCGGTCATTTGTACGAGTATTTGAGGTAATACCATGAAATCACGTAATCCATCTCCAATATTATTCCTTACCTCATGTGCTAATTTAAATACATTATTGTAATCACCATTGTTCAGAAGATAATTTCTACTTGCTTTAAATGGGGGATCCCGCCATAATCTTAGGTATGCTTTGGTTTTAATTCCCATCGTACCAACATCTCCCATAAAAAGTCCTGTAAAATCCGGAGATACACCATATCGACAAAAGGGTTTGGCATACTTATTTGCTGCTGCTCCAGTTTTAATGATCGTGCCCAAAGGTCCTGGGAGAACTACCTCTACACCCAAGCAGATATCTGGAACTAAACCATATTTAGTCGATCCACCTCCTGCAGTGCTATTTGAAAGACCTCCTCCAATAGTCGCTGCATATCCACTTCCTGGACCAATGCAACCTGTTGTGTACCCAGTAGGATGTAGTTGTGATACCAAATCACCCCAAGTAATACCACATTCAACTACAATGTAATAATCATCCTTGTTCACTTCTAAAATTTTATTCATCCTTGTGAGATCTATTAAAATTCCCCCTTGAGTTGCGGCACCTCCAACAAGATCAGCGCCACCGCCTCTTGGAACCATGTGAATTTTATATTTGTTGGCAATCTTCACGATATCCGAAACTTCTTCTGTCGTTTCTGGTCTTACAATTATATCAGCCCATCTATCTGGAAAAGCTGGATCTACATTCCTTGAATATGCTGCCTTCATAAAATCTTTATCAGAGATATAATCAGGTCCAATAACATCTTCAATTTCTTTATATGCATTTTTAACTTTTGACATTTTGTTAACCTAAATTTTGATTTTAATTAAATTATGTAATTTATTTGTAATTTTAAATTTTAACTTATTTTTGTTCTGGAGAGATATAATTATTTTCTTATCTCTTAACTATGGTTTTACAGTTTTATTTAATAAATAAATAGACACTATGAAATAATTTGCCATTTTCATAAATAAAACTTGCTAATGAGATCAATATAAATGATTAAACTACAATAAAGTAAAATTCTGTGGAATACTTTTACGGAAATTATAAAATCCTTAGATTATTTATTATCAGTAACTTTAGCGATTTAAGAGAAAATGAAGGAACAGAATATTTTAATTGAATCCGAATTAAAAAGATTCTCTGGAAACAAAATTTCCATCATAATTTCTATATTTTTTTCGAGTGTGGCAGGTTACGCCTATTTTGCATTTCTACCTCTGTTTTTAAATTCACAAGGATTCTCAGCGGGTGAAATCATATTTATCATGACATGGATGGGAGTAGGTATGGCTCTTTTTTCATGGTTCTTTGGAAGAATGAGCGATAAAAAAGGTCGAAGAAAAATATTTTTTATACTATCCCTTTGCTTTCAAATAATAGTATTATCTTTGTTCAATCTGAATAATAATCTTATCTATTATTGTTTTCTTAATTTTTTAAGAGGAACACTATTGGGAATGGGTATTCCTACATCTAATGCCTTATTCACTGATATAGTGGAAAGAACCAATAAAAAGGATGATACAAATGTAAGTATTGAAAATATGGAGATCACTGGGACACAATTATCACTACTCAGCACGACAAAGAGTACTGGTTGGGCTATTGGAGTCTTATTATCAGGTTCTGTAATAAGTATTTTGGGTGTAGATTCATTGATTTTCTTTTTAATAATAACTACATCAATTTCGTTACTTTTAGCTTTACCCTTACAAGATGTAAAAAACGGAGAATTGGCTATAATGGAGAATTATAGTGAACCTTTTAAGAGTGAAACAGGCCCTATGCATGAATTAGAGAGAAGAAATGAGAATGGTATAAGAAGCAGAGCTAAAGTTAAATTTATTCTTTTCATTAGTGTCTTTTTCCGTCAGTTTGGATTAATAGCGTTTTTACAAATAATAAGTATCTTATTAATTGACGCAGGGATATCTGTAGAACTTGCTGGAATTGTTATTGCAATTAACCCTATCTCTCAAATCGTGGCAATGGTTATTAATGGCAGGTTTATTGATAAACCAAAAATTTCAGAACGATTAATGCTTGCGGTTGGTTTCGTTTTGTCAAGTTTAACACTGCTTTGCTACGCAGGAGGTTCTGTTACAGGCAATATCATTTTTTTCATAGTAGGGCAGATTTGCCTTGGTTTTGCTTGGGGATGCATATATACTGGAGCATTGAAATATATAGTGAACAGAGCACCTATAGATAGGGCTTTTTATATGGGGATTTGGATAGGGAATCTTCAAGTTGCCAAAATTTTTTCTTACCAAATATTTGCTTTTTTATGGATTATATATTCTCCCGTATTAATGTTACCATTTGCAGCATTAATACCACTTCTCGGAGTATTACTAATATTTTGGTTGTAAAGAAAAAAGTAATAGGCATTTAAATTACTACAATAAATTACGTACGTACAGAATATATTTTTAAACTACAAATAATTACTGCAATAAATTACGTACGTATAATGGATTAATTTTTCCTTCTTATTAAAAACCTATTCATAACAAAAAAAAAAAAATAGTTAATTTTATGACAATAGCAAAAAGTAAAATAACTAGTAAGAAATCTGGGAAAGGTGGATATAAAAGCATGTGGATCTACATTCCCAGTAAAATTTATAAGAACGATTCATTTCCCTTCATAGAGGATGAAGAAGTCTTAATAGAAATAGAAGAAAATTCAATTATCATTAGTAAAAATGACGAAAGATCCAAAATCCTCAAAGATTTTGGAATCGAAAATGCAACTCTGCCAAAATTATTAGAGATAAAAGCTACAGTGAATAAGGATCGCCCATTTCTGTACTTTAAGGAACAGGTTTTTTCATTTTTAGACATGAATCGCAGATCTAATCAAATAGCTCATGGAATTATAAACATTGTTAATGAATTTGAATTAAAAAATCCCAAGATCGCAGTTTTAATGAATAATTGTCCTGAATATCTTTTTAGTTGGTTTGGATTGGCTAAAGCAGGATGTGTCTTTGTTCCTATTGATAAGACGTTAAAGTCTGATTTGATAGAATATGTATTAAACAACAGTGATACTGAAATTTTGATTTTAGACTATGAATTTTTCAGTGTTTTTGAATTGGTCAGCCCGAATTTATCAAGAATTAAAAGAGTACTAATTAGAAATGCTCCCAGAGATTTCAATTATAGCACATTGTATCAACCATTTGAAGCACTTATCACATCAAACTTAGAAAACCCAAAAATTAACATACATGATCAGGATCCTCTTGGGATCCAATATACTGAAGGGAGTACTGGAAAACCTAAAGGAGTTGTCTACAGAAATATTGTTTTAGGGGGGATAAATCTCGGATTTGAATTAAGAGAATTAGGATTAAAAACAGGCTCTAAAATATATTGTTCAGGTTCATTATCTCATGCTTCTACTCATTTTTATACCATTTTACCATCACTTTTCTATGACAATTCAGTAATAATTACAGAAAAATTTGATCCTTCAACTTTTTGGGATGATATCGAAAATTATAAGCCTACACACTTTTCTTATTTTGGAGGATATTTAACTGAATTATTATTTCAAAAACCCAAAAATCGTGTTCATACAATTGAATTTGCTTATGGATTTGGAGCTAAGGTTGATACATGGAATGCTTTTGAAAAACGGTTTGGAGTCCGGTTAATTGAATTCTGGTCTCATGTTGAGGGTGTTGGAGTAAGCATAAATAAAGTAGGTTCTAATGGGGGAAAACTTGGATCAATTGGAAAACCGCTGGAATTTATTGATATGAGAATTGTAGATCAAGAGAGAAATGAACTTCCTCCAGGTCCTGATAATGTTGGAGAAATTGCAGTTAGAAGAAAATCCCAAACATTATTTGAATATTATAAAGAACCTGAAAATGGTGAAGTGGAGGTGGGAGAAAATGGCTGGGTATATACCGGGGATTATGGTTATATGGATTTCGAAGGATTTTTCTATTTTAAAGGGAAGAAAGATGATTTTATCTTGGTTGGAGGAGAGCATATTTTTGCGAGAGATATCGAAAATGTAGCAAATTCTCATCCCCATATTGTTGAAACTGCTGTAGTTTCTGAACTCAATGGAACAAATTCAAGAAAAGATTCCATAATAACAGTTGTTAAAGTGAAAGAGAAGGCTATTACACATCAAGAATTTAGTGATTTCTTATACCACAACTTAGCGTATTATCACGTTCCCCGTTTCATTGAATTTAGAGATAAAATACCAAAAGGTCCTAGCACAGAAATCTTAAAAAGCGTTTTAAAGAAGGAATGGAATGAAAATAGGTCAAAAAACAGTATTTGGGATACACAGATAAAAGATTTCTTAAAATGAAACATTATTCAAGATTAAAATAATAAAATAAAAAAAAAATAATATATATCAATTTAAATAGATTAAATCTTGGTTTACCTTCTTTTTCGTCCAACTATATATCTTGACCGTGCCGCACGACCATCTCTAACAATATTAGTATAGGATTCATAATTAAATGTGTAGGATAGTGCTTTCCTCCACACTGTTGAAATTATTTATCTAATTCTTTTGTTACCATAATGATTATTTATGAATAGATATAACTCTCCGTCTGTAATGTCCCAATCCTCTATACATTTCATTGAAATTATATTCGAGTTCGGATCTGTAGTTGTATCATACCAATCCACAAAAGTAGAATTCATTACAGGAAAATTATTCCATTAAAAATAAGAAATTAGAACAACATAATTAAAAAGTGATGTACACTTTAAAAGTTTAAGATTTTAAGTTAAATATGATTAGGTTATATGAAGAATGAGAAAAACTAAGGAAAAGCAATACCAAAAGAGTGATACTGTAAATATCAAACAAAATAAAGGATATATATCCATTAATTGGGGTCGCCAAGGGGGTGTCATATTGGCGTATATTGCTGTACTCTTAGGTTTTTACGGAATTATTGCGAACATAGTAATGGTAGGAGAATATGGGCGGTGGATTTCCTATTTAGATCCAAGAATGGATAGAACTATTCTCATATGGCCTTATAAAACTTATTTGCAGACTTTCTTTTTACCCGTTCTGTTTCTATTTTTAATATGTTTTCTTTTGACATATAAGGAAGATATCCCATTGTATGGAATAAAAGCATCAATTTGGTTAATTCCACTTATCGTAGTTGAGGGATTTGTATTTTATTGGCTTATGTTTGGGCTATCAATTGATCCTTTTTTGCTGCAATTTACAAGAGTAGAGGGGTATCTAAACGTATTCTTATTATTTATTGTTTGTTTTTCTGGTTCTTTTATTGGTATGAAAATAAAGCAAATTGTTAGCAAAAAGAAAGAATTATAATTTAATTCAATAATTTGAATAAATTATCAGAATTTGTCTATTTTAAAGGAAAAAAAGAGGATTTTATCCTTACTTTTACTGGAGGAGAGCAAATTTTTGCCAAGGATATCGAATATGTGGTAATTCTCATCCGTTTATTCCAATAATGTTAGCTCTGGAGCAAGTGGATTTATGTGTACACCTCGGGTACAAGCAAAAATAGGAATATTGAGTTTGAATAACAGAACTTGGAGTGGAACACAAGTAGTACCTTCAAAATGGATAAAAAAGGCTACAACATATAAGTGTGATGGAAATTGGTATTATGGATCCACCCCTTTTTTCAAATACGGATATTTATTTTATATGGGTGGGGAAAATACTTATTTTACAGCCAGACTTGGTGGATAAAATATTTATATCATACCAAAATATAACTTAACAGTAGCATTTACAGGATGGGAAGTAAATTCTATGTATTTAGACCATATGATAGTTAATTATATTCTCCAATTTACAAATGAAAATGGAGCAAGTGGGGCAATACCTGGTATTCTTCTCATAACACTTATGTTAAAAACAGGAATAGCAGTTAGTTTATACAGTTTAATTGTAAAAAAGAAAATAATGAAGAAAGGGAAAAGGAACTCGTAATTCTTAAACAAATTTTATTAACTTAACATTTTCCGAATCCACATACTTTTTATTGGAGTGGGGCGGGAGGCTCTTCTGTTATTATAGATTTAGACGAAAAGTTGAGTCTTGCTTATGTAATGAATAATATGAGGTAACAAACTCCTGAGGAAATTCAAAGGAATCGATTGGCATCAGATACGCGTGCAAACAGACCTGTATCTACGCTTTTTGAAGCGTTATAGAATATTTAGAGTTATTCTGATGAAAATGGCTATATCACTTGCTGAGCTTTTGAAGTTCCTCTCAAAATTATATTA
>CAZRBD010000141.1:0-10300 GCA_964598265.1 uncultured archaeon | reverse complement strand
TTTGTTTTAAGAATTCTACGATTTTCTTAGAAGATTCTGTTTCCTCCCTTTCTTCATCTTCAATTTCACTCTTTAGAAACTCGAAAGATGCGACAATTCCAACCCCTGCGATTTTACACGTAATGTTTATATTAACTTCATAGTTTTTCTTTATTGCTGCTAAAATACCCTTTATTATTTTAATTATACCGTTTTTAATATTTTCAAACCCTTCTTTATCCTCGTCTTTTCCTCCTAAAAGTTTGTCTCGTATTAGTTTCTTTGACATAAAAACTACCTTTCTGATATATAACAAATAAATATTGATTCAAATCTATTTAATATTATTTTATCCAAAACAAAATGTTTCAAAAAAAAAAAATTATAATATTCGTTTACAAATATAGTATTTTTTTATAAACCATAATCATCAAATTATAATTTGATCCAATTAGTGTTTTCTTGTATTATGAATTGGGAGGAAATTAATGCAAAATTTAATTCTCTAATCAAACATCTTTTTCATGATGAAGAGTGGCAGAATAGAGCTGACGCTGCTAGAGAATTAGGGTTACTAGAGGAGGGGAGGGCTGTGAATTTATTATGTAGAGCACTTAAATCAGAAAAAGATTATATGGTCATAAACAGAATAATTGAAGCTTTAGGAAGAATTGGAGATGGCAAAGCAACTCTAAGAATTATAGAAAAACTCGAAGAGGAACAAAAGAAGGGGGAAATTGATAAGTATAGGATTAAATATATCCTAGAAAGTCTCACTAGAATAAAAGACAAAAGGGCATTAGGATACATTGGAGCATATTTAGATTTTCCGGATGAAGAATTACAAGAGCTAACACAAAAAGCTTTTGATCATATTGAACCAAATTGGAGAGAAATAATAAAAAAAGAACGTAAAAAATCTTTTGAGGAAATTTTCAAAAAAGGATAAAATAGGGAAAATGAATCAGTTTAGTCATATAAAAATGCATTCAAAATATGTAATAAACTCTTAATAAGAATGTTATTAAGGCATTTTATGTCTTTTTCTACCTAAAATTAAAAAACATTTATTTCTAAAGAGGTCATATCTTGAAATTTAATAATGTGTGTGTTTGGGATTTGGAAGGTCCTATTAGTACTCTTGACTTTGCCGCGGATTTAGGGAAAATCCTAAGTAGGAAACCGAGTTTAAACTTACAAAATTATGATATGGCTGCATTTTTTAGAATGATTTCCAATTATGACGATTATTTGATTGATGTTCCAGGAGTAAAAGAAAAACTTAATATCTTAGATTATCAGCCTGGAGACACTCTTCGGTTAATGGCACCTTTATATGTTGCTAGTTATTCTGATAATGAATTAATCAAATTAGCAAAATCAAATATAGGATTATTACCAGGCTGTAAAAAGTTGATGTCTGTTTTACATAAAAAGTGGGATATATATGTAATATCAACAAGCTATAGTCATTTTGCTTATAATGTGACTTCAGCTTTAGGAATCCCAAAGGATCACGTCTATTGCACTAATATAAATATTAAAAAATTAAAAGAAGGATTAACAACTGTAGAAAATTCTGTGAATATTTTAATAAGGGAGATTTTTCAGAAATATCTTGATAATAAGAAGAATTTAGATTCTGTTATCGAAGATTTAAATACATTTTTCTGGAAAGGAAAAGAAACCGATTATATCAATGTGATGAATCGAGTAGAAGTGAGGGGTGGGAAAAGAAAAGAGCTAGCAGTTGAAGAAATCTCAAGAAGAACTCATACAGATATTTCTGAAATGATAGCCTTAGGAGACTCTATTACTGATATTGATATGTTAAAGAGGTTAAAAGAAGAAGGTGGAATTGCGGTATCTTTTAATGGAAACAGATATAGTGTGGAAAGATCAACTATTGCTGTAACTACCACTAATAGTTTAGGGGTTTTACCAATTTTCCAAGCTAAAGATGAGATCACACATTTCTTAACCGAATGGGAGGATAAATTTGATAGTTTTCAAAATAATCCCCAAAATATAATAAATGGATTGATCTCTAAAGAATGTAAAGATTTTTTCAAACAAAATAATTTTATACCAGAAATTACGAACTTAACAAATAAATCCAGAGATCAATTAGAGAATATTATTTTGAAGCAAAAGCAAATGAGAAAGATTGTAAGAGGATGGGTTGGTAATTTAGGATAATAAAAGCTTGAAATGAATGAAATTTTTATTAGTTTTTGTTATTCTATATAAGATATGTTTAATTTTTCCTTTTTGTATTACTATATAATTCAACTCCTAAATATCTAACCGAGGTAATTATCTAATATGGCTAGTATTTTAAAAAATACAGATCGAATTTGTCAAATGTATTTACAAAATAGTGAAGATCTAATATTTGTAATAAATGAAGACTCAATCATTGAATATTCAAATTCAAGTTACTTTTCGAGAATAAAAAATTTTCACGATTTTATATTTTCAGACGATTGTGATCAACTAGATGTACTATTAAAAGATATTTTTAGATTAAGCAATGGAACTGAAATAATTAGGATAAAACAACATAATGATCAATTAAAATGGTATGAGATCAAGGGATATAGTTTCATAGATGATGAAGATAATAACAAAAAAGCCTTTCTTGTTGGAAGAGATATTACAAAATATAAAAAAATTGAATTAGAATATGAAAAATCTCAAGCTAGATTCGGAGAATTGACAACATCTTTACCAGAAATAAAATATTGGAAACTTCTTCAATCTAAAAAAGGTTTGAAGACTGTTCAAAAAACAATAGAAATGCTAGAATTAGTGATTGAACATATTCCTCAATTAATTTATTGGAAAGATACTAATCTTGTTTATTTGGGATGTAATAGCAGTTTTGCATCAATAAATAATCTCAATGATCCTTCAAGCATTATTGGCAAAATAGATGATGATTTACATTGGTTCAGAAGAAATTTAGATCCTATTAAAGACACAGAACGAAAAGTAATAACAAATGATGAACCAGAGTACAATATTAATGAATCGTTAGAAACAATAAATGGTGAACAAGCCTGGTTTGAAATAAATAGAATTCCTTTACACGATGCGGAGGGTAAGGTAGTGGGTTTACTCGCTACTTATGAAGATATATCAATTCGGAAATTAGGCGAGCAAAAAATTAGAGAATCTGAAAAGAAGTATCGATCTATTCTCGAAAATATAAAAGAAAGTTATTTCGAGGTAGATTTAAAAGGAACATATACTTTCTTCAATGATGCCTTCTGTGAACTTCTTGGAGAAAAAAGGGATAATTTAATGGGTAAAAATTATCAAGGTTATACAAATGAAGAAAGTAAGAATGAAATTTTTGAAATTTATAACGCAGTATTCAAGAGTGGCAATCCAAATAGTAATTATCAATCCCAATTTATTAGGAGCAACGGGGAAGAGATCACATGTGAATCATCAGTATATCTACGATATGATTCCAACGGCAATAAAATTGGATTTAGCGGATTAACTCGCAATATTACAGAAAAGTTCTATTTACTTCAGAAAATAAAACAATCTGAAGAAAAGTATCATACGATATTCAATGCAAGTCCAGATTATATTTACCTAACCGATAGTACTGGAAATATTGTGGATATGAACCCTGCTTTGTTAGATCGAACTGGAATGACATTAGAAGAAGCCCAAGGGGTAAATTTCTCAAAATTTTATGCGGGAGAAGATATTAATGAATTAACTAGATTAGCTGAATTGATTAGAAATGGGAAAGAAATTAAGGAAGTAAAAATAAAAGCAAAAACAAAGAAAGGTGAAATTTTTGAGTTTGAAGTGAACTCCGTTCCTTTAAAAGAAAAAGGAAAAGTTACTGCAATATTAAATTTAGCACGTGATATTACTCTCAGAAAAAAAACAGAAGAGAAGTTGAGAGAATCTGAGAAAAAATATCGCCACTTATTTGAGAGCTCTACTTATTCAATTATTTTAATAAACAGAAAAGGTGTAATTGTTGATTGCAATCCAGCAACAAAGAGATTTTTCAGGAGAGAAATAGAAGATTTAATAGGTAAGAATTTTATGGAAGTAGGAATTAAACCTGAAAATATGTTACCTTTATTTCAAAGAAGATTTCAAGCAATTCTTAAAGAAGATGTATCAGACCCTTTAGAAATTATGATAAATCGATCCGGTGATGGTTCTGAAATGTGGATTAATGTTGATGAGTCAATTGTTGAAATTGGTGGTGAAGATGTGTTTCAAGTGATAATACAAGATATAACTAAGAATAAAATAGCTGAACAGAAATTAAAAAACTCCCAAGAAGAGTTGCAAGTTTTAAACAGAGAACTGGAGCAAAAAGTAAAAGAGAAAACAAAGGATTTTATAAAATCAGAAAGACAATATCGTACAACAATTGATTCCTTAGGAGATCCTCTTCATGTAGTTGATAAAGATTTAAGAATTATTCTGATAAATGAAGCTCTAAAGAAATGGTTAATTGAATTAAATATTGAATCAAGTATTGTGGGTCGAAAAATCCCTGAGGTGTTTCAATTTTTACCCTCAGCTGTGTATGATGAATATCTTCAAGTTTTTGACTCAGGAATTCCTCTTGTTACAATAGAAAATACTGTTCTCCCAGATTTTAAAGTTGTAACTGAAACAAGAAAAATTCCAATCTTTATTGATAGTAATGTTAGCCAGGTAATCACGATTATAAGAGATATCACCGATAAGAGGAAGATAGAAGACCAACTAAAAGAATCAGAGGAAAATTTTCGAAATATGATAACTAATTTAGATGAAGGCTATTACAAGATAGAATTGGGGGGAAAAATATTATATCATAATCCAGCGTTTAGTAAAATTGCTGGATACGATCCTAATGAAAATTTAATTAATAAACAGCAACCTTTCATCTGGCAAAATCTAGAGGATCAAGAAAGATATAAGAAAGAGTTACTGAACTATGGTCATATTAGAAATTACACCATACCTGTAAAGAGAAAAGATGGAGAAATAATTTTTATTCATTTAAATGCACGTCTCATACGGAATGATGACAAAGAGCCAATATCTATAGAAGGAACTTTTACGGATGTTACTGAGAAATTTAAGTTGGAACAGGAGTTGATGCTATCAGAGAGGAAATTGAGATTGCAAAATGTCGAACTAAAAAAATTGGATAAAGTTAAAAATGATTTCATTACCATGGCTGCTCACGAGTTAAAAACACCTTTAATCTCTATTTCAGGATATACAGACTATATTCTCCTTAAGCATAGGAGTAAATTAAACTCTGAAATTACAGATGATTTATTAACCGTTAAAAGAAATGTTAGCCGACTAGAAATCCTTATGGACCAACTTCTAGATGTTTTAAAAATTGATGAAAATGAATTAAAGCTACAAAAAGAAAAAACCAATGTCAGTAAGATAATTAATGACTGTCTTGATGAATTAAGCTATCTAATAAATGAAAAAAATCTTGAAGTTATTTTAAAAATCGATCGTGAAATCATACTAAATATTGACGCTACACGTATTTTTTCGGTGTTTACAAACCTAATCTCAAATGCAATAAAATTCACTCCTGATTATGGGTGGATTGAAATTGATACAAAAAAAATGGAAAACCAATATGTTTTTGAGATAAAAGATAACGGAATTGGTTTATCAGAGACAGATATAGAACAATTGTTTCAGAAATTTGTAAGGATTAAACCTCCAATTCTAAGTAAAAATATAAATATTAAAGATTCTGGTACTGGTTTAGGTCTTTATATAACCCGAGGAATCATCAATGCTCATGGAGGTGAAATTCAAGCCTATTCAGGAGGAGAAAATAGAGGTTCTAAATTTTCATTCACACTGCCCCTCTAAAAATTTTCTATTAATTAAAGCTAGTTTTTACAAAGAAATCATTTTACAGGTGGAGGTCCTTCTTTAACTCGAACCTCTAAGGATTCAGGAACAGGATTAGGTCTTTATATTATTAAGGAAATTGTGAAATCTCATAGTGGAGATATTTAAGCAGAATTCAATGGTAAAAATAAAACTTCTACATTTTTTTTCACACTCCTAGTTTAGAATTTATAGTTGTATTTTAGAAATTTTAAGATAAAAAAAAACTAAACCACTCTTTTAATTTTTATATTATTAAGGATATTTTTTCTTTTAAAAAACAGATAATTATGTTATTGTTGATTATTAATTATAATAGAGGTGTTTTTTTAACAAGAACCTTATTATGTCAACTTTAATCGTCGCAGAAAAAAATAAGGCAGCGAAAGCAATAGCAGAAGCAATCGGTATTACTAAATTAATTAAAAACCATAATAATTCCAATGTGTATTTTATTCATTCTAAAGACATCTACGTTCTCCCTTTAAGAGGGCATATTTTAACATATAAAAATACAAAAGCTTTTGAAAGCTGGACTAAATCCATTCCTCGAGAAATTATTACTAATCCTAACTCTATTTATATAAAATTTAATACCTAATACTAATGTTATTAAATCTGTTAATTGGAATTAATGATAGCGAATTCATATTATTATTTTTCATATATAGAAACTAAAAAAAAGTTTTTAATAAAAAAATTTATAAAAGATTAATAAACGTGACTAATTTAGCTAAAGCTTTTTTATCTAATGAAATAGGATTAATTCGATTACTTAATGCTGTCTCATAATCTAAAAAGCATTGAATATGGTCATAAACTAAAAACGGATTAAAAGCGTAAGCTTTAGTATTGCTAAAACCAATACAAAAGATTTTAAAATCTTTTTTAGATAAATTAATACCTAAACTTTGTGCAGAATTAAATAATAATTCTTGGAACAAAAATCCGTAAATAGTTAATTGTGGAATAGACTTTAAAATTTCAGAAGCCCCTTTTGGTTTAAAATCCAAAATTAGAAAGTATAATTGATTATTTAAGTAATAAAAAGCACCAATATCTATATGTCCTGTAATTGAGTTCGCTAAATTAAATTTCCAGACGGGTAATTCTTTTACAAATGGAAAAATATTATACCCTAAATTAAAATTATTTACAAAATAATTTTCAATTATATTATGACCATTTTTTCCTAAAGATTTCAAACCATAACTATTATAAATTCCTTGAACTGTTTTGCAGATAATATATAAATTATCAGAATTAGTCATCTCACGAACTAGATCTCTATCATCAATAAAATAGTCCGTAATTATTTTTGTTTTAAATCTTTCTTCATTAGAACCCTGAAATTTAAAATCAGAAGCTTTTCGAAATCCTAGATCAAAAATATATGATGGAAAATTATTATTTTTAATATTAGATAAACTATAGGTTAAAATATCTCTTAAGTCGTTATTTTTTAAATACTTTAATATATTGTGATTATAATTAAAATGTTGATAGGTAGTAATATTTTTACGAATTCTTTTGAGACTAGAAATTTGTTTTTTTTTGAAAATAAATTTATATTTAGGAATTTTAGCTAAATAATGATGAATAATGGGAGATTTTTTACGTAATGCATGTTTGCTTAAATTAAATAAAGTTTCAAGATGTTCCAAAATAATTTCATTAATTAAAATATCCTCCTCTTTTTGAGTTAATGATTTTTTATTATAAAAATAAAATAACAGGGAATAATATACAAGAACACCTGCTAATGATTTTTCACTCCTTATCCCAACCTTTACAACAGTATTTTTAGTTCGTGTTTTCATCGTCATAGATTCATAAAAAATATCAAAAGCGTTATTAGTATTATCAGGATCTATAAAATTTAAAATATCTTTATATACTGTCAAGACAACATCAATAAAATTATTAGGCAAATTAAAATTGAAATTTCTAATAAAAATTTTGGAATATTTAATAATAAATCCTTTTTGTTGTACTAGAGAATAACCTAATTGAGTAGGAGTTGGTTTAAAATATTTAATAAGATCTGATAAATTAATAAAACTGGTATTTTTTTTTAACCATTTATTAACAATAAGGCGTGTGGAATTTTTGTTAAATAAGGGGTTAATGACTGACAAATTTGGAATATTTGGAATAAACTGACCTGAAAGGATATCAGCTTTTCTACTATCCAAAAAAATCAATAAAGGTTGATTTATTCTAGATTGACTTGTAGAAATTAAATATCTATTATAATACTCTTCTTCAGAAAGGAAACTTTTAGTAATATCAGAAATTATGTTTGGATGAAAAGAAAATTTTAAAGCAACTTTCCGCAAAGATATTTTAGGGTTTTCTATAATATATCGAATAATTCTAATCAAATCTTTAAAATAATTAATAATAGCCGTTTGATATGCATTAGATTTTATTTTTTTTTATATATTTTCAAAATTTTTATTAGAAAGATTTAAAAGCCATGATTTATCAGTTTAATTATTAATTGATTTAGAAGAATGAGTATTTATATCATTTATTATGTTATTAATAAATAATATTATACGTATTTTTATAATTTATTAAAGTATTATTAATTCTTTATTAAGTATTATTTTGAGTATGAGTATTTATATCATTTATAAAAATACTTATATCATTTATTAAGGAATTAATAATTATATGTTATTGACATAACCCTTCAAGACATAATTAAAGGTAAATCATATAATATTGATTCTGTTTCTAAATTCTATTTAACTGCTTGGCACTTCTTTAAAGCAAGAGTTTTTCCTTTTGATGAAGCACGTCGTTTAGCTCTATCAATTGGTATGAATATTAATGAATTAAAAACATCCTACAAATTGTTAAATAAGAAAGGTGGAGATGTGATATTGATCTTACCTAAAGACAGAGAAAAAAATGGAACAATTAATATAGAAAATCCCAAGGATTATGGAATTTTAATAAATGCTGTTCACATAGCTATTTTGGCATATAAAGAAGGAGGCCAAGAACTTTATGATAATGTTGTTGAGAAATTACGTAGAAATACGGATAAAAGCTTCAGGCTTTATATGGAGACTCTATTTAATGTATTACCAGATGTGAAAGATTTAGCAACGAATTTGCCAGAAAAAAAGATATTGGGTGAGATTTTAATGACTACAGAGGAGAAAATAACTCCAAAAGGAGGAAAAATAACTGATTTTATAGATAAATAAATTAAATAAAGTGAAATAATATGGAAGATAAATTACCAAGAATTTGGGAAGTAAATGAGCCTTATCCTGATGTTATTTCAGGTGCTTTAACGGAAGACATTTTTGCAGCTTCTTTGAGTGCTGTTAAAAATGGCTCTGCACCGCCAATATATCAAGAACCTAATGAATTTTTTGAAAAAACTCATGTAACTGATGCTATAGAAGCTTTAATCCAATTAATTGCTCAAAAACTGAATAATACTCACCCAGAGTTTAATTCGGTCTATAAATTAGAAACAAGTTTTGGAGGAGGTAAAACACATTGTTTAATTTCTCTTTACCACTCATTTTCAAGAAAAATTATTGAATCTGAAACATTTCAAACCATTATTGGTACAATTAAACTGCCTAGAGACGTGAAAATAGTGTGTATTGATGGTGCTGATTATAATACGATTAATGGTATAAAACTTGAAAGTGGACTTTATGCTAAGACATTATGGGGTGATTTGGCATATCAATTAAATGGAAAAGAAGGATATGATAAAATTAAAAAAAATGATGAGAATAAAGTATCTCCAGGTGCTAAAAATATAGAATATCTAATAGGAGAAAATCCTGTTTTAATTTTAATTGATGAAATTGCTAATTACTATAACAAAGCCTCTGCGGTTGTAGTTGGAGGATCAACCTTAGCAAAACAAACAAATACATTTTTATTTGACTTATTAGCGGCATTGGCAAGTAAACCCAATGTTGTGGTTGTTTTAACCTTGGCATCTAGTAGAGATGCATTTTCTGAATATACAGCGGAAGTAAATAATGTTTTAAACGAAGCTGAAAGTGTGATCGCAAGAAAAGCTAGAATTTTATATCCTACGAAAGAAAGTGAGATGTATGGTGTAATTAGGAGAAGGTTATTTAAGAATTGGGATGAATCATCGGGAAAAATTATAGCAGACGCTTATTTTTCTCTGTATGAATCAACAGATGAGATGAATAATAAGTTTAAAACAAAAGACTATAAAGATTATCTAAAAATGTCTTACCCTTTTCATCCTGAACTAATTGATGTATTAGAAACAAGAGTTTCGAGTTTTTCTACATTTCAAAGAACAAGAGGCGCATTAAGGTTATTAGCAAGAGTAATCTCTGATATTTGGGAGAAAAAAGAAGAGGATGTTCATCTAATACTTCCAGCGTATGTAGCTCTTGAT